>NZ_JABSUV010000017.1:0-133518 GCF_013284275.1 Brevibacillus sp. HB2.2 | reverse complement strand
TCCCCAACAGCTCGCAAGGAAACAGGAGAAATAAGCGAAGATCTTTGGGGCACCTACCGAGGCGCAATGGAAAAGGCGAAACACGCCTTTAGCGTCCACCTCTGAGAAGCATCCCTGACCCTCTACTTTGGACGCGGTTTCGCTTTTTCCATGGAGCCGTGCAGTGAATCCCCCTAGCTGGTGACCCAAGAAGCTGGAGCGTTTTCTCCTGTTTCCTCCCACCACAGCAGCAGGAATAACAAGTATCAAATCAAGACTCAAAGTATCAAATTGATACAATTTAATCTCATTTTGATACGATCATCACCAAAACAATAAGCCATCCACGGCCTCATACCGTTGGCACGATCCTTGCTCTATCAATTAGGATGAAACCAACCGAGGAGGTACACATCAAATGGATAAACGGAATCAACCACCAATCTACGTCGTAAAAAACAAGAGAAAAAATAGCGAGAGTGCTCGCATTCCTGCCTATTTGACCCCAATAGAATCCCGTTTTGCCAAAGCCTTTCATCAATCTCTCGCAAACTACGAGCCGACTCCTCTCGTTACATTGCCTGCGTTAGCACGTGAGCTGGGAGTAGGACAAGTACTTGTAAAAGATGAGTCCAAACGCTTCGGCCTCAATGCCTTCAAAGTTCTGGGAGCTTCTTACGCGATGGCGCGTTTCTTGTGTGAGAAACTGGGCATATCGACAGAAGAGATGACCTTCGAGGCACTGTGCTCCCAAGAAGTGAAAGAGCGAATCGGAGAAGTCACTTTCGTCACGGCGACAGATGGCAATCACGGTAGGGCCGTTGCATGGGCTGCCAAGGCGCTCGGACAGCATGCCGTTGTATACTTGCCCAAAGGCTCCGCCCAACAACGGATAGATGCGATCCGCGAGGCCGGCGCACAAGCTCACGTCATCAATGGAAACTACGATGAAGCAGTGCGTCTCTCAGAACAAATGGCCAAGGAACATGGTTGGCAAGTGATTCAAGATACGGCATGGGAAGGCTACACCACCATTCCCATGTGGATCATGCAGGGCTATACGACGATGGCAGCAGAGGCGATGGAACAACTCTCAACCACTGCGGACGCCAAACAGCCGACGCATCTATTCTTGCAGGCAGGTGTCGGTTCCATGGCTGCCGCAGTCTTGGGATATTTCATAGCGGCGCAAGCAAACAAAAACCTAACAACCGTGATCGTCGAGCCGCATAGCGCCAATTGCATGGTCCTCTCAGCAGAAGAGAACGACGGACAACCACATGCTGCTAAAGGAGAGCTAGGAACCATCATGGCAGGACTGGCATGTGGCGAGCCGAATCCGCTGGCATGGGAAATCTTGCAGGAGCATGCAGACTTCTTCGTCAGTTGTGCCGATTACGTGGCGGCAAACGGCATGCGTATACTTGCGGCACCGACTGGAGGCGACCCTTCTATTGTGAGCGGGGAAAGTGGAGCAGTCGGCGTAGGGCTACTCGCTGCCTTGATGAGCAAACCAATGTATCATCAACAGCGTGAGCAGCTTGGCTTACATGAAAATTCCGTTGTTCTGTGCTTTAGTACGGAAGGGGACACGGATCAGGATATATACAAACGCATCATCTGGGAAGGCGCATGCCGGGAAGAGGGGGCGATGACAAAATGAACGTGACGATCAATCGAGACGATCTGATTTCATTGGTGCAGAACTTAATCCGTATCGACTCCGTAAATCCATACCTCGATGAGGATGGGCCGGGCGAAAAAGAGATGGCTGCTTTTATTCGAGATCGTTTACAGACGGCAGGACTGGAGGTTCACGTCACGCCTATTAACGACACAGCGGTCAATGTCGTCGGGATTTTGCGCGGAACAGGCGGTGGCAAATCCTTGATGCTCAACGGACATATGGACACCGTAAGTGCCAAGCGCATGGAGATTCCGCCGTTTGAGCCTCCCCTTGTAGACAACAGAATTTTCGGCAGAGGCAGTCAGGACATGAAGGGAAGTCTGGGGGCCATGATCGCCGCAGTAGAGGCGATCGCACAAGCAAAGGTTCCGTTGACAGGAGATGTCATTTTGACTTTTGTCGCTGACGAGGAATATAAAAGCATCGGCACGGAGGAGCTGGTAAAAGCGTACAAAGCAGATGCGGCGATATGCTGTGAGCCTTCCGACCTGGCGATTGGCGTCGTGCACAGAGGTTTTGCCTGGGTCAAATGCGAGGTGCTGGGCAAGGCAGCTCACGGAAGTCGTCCAGCAGAAGGGATTGATGCAATCGTTCGGGCGGGCAGGGTCCTGCAAGAGCTGGAGCGTCTTTCAGACAGGTTGGCTCAAGGGCCAGTTCATCCGATACTCGGTGCGGCATCTGTTCATGCTTCACTCATTCAGGGTGGAACGGAGCTGTCGACCTACCCAGACTATTGCCGCATCGATTGGGAGAGAAGGACGCTGCCAGGCGAGACAGAGGCAGACGTGGCCAATGAAATCGAAGCATTACTACAGAAGCTTCGCGCTGGAGATGAGACGTTTCAAGCAAGCGCCGAGCTGTCATTTTTGCGAGAGCCATTTGAGGTCGGGCTGGATGAACCCGTTTATTTAGCTCTTCAGGCAGCGTGTAAGAGCGTGATGGGTAAAACTCCCGAAGTATGCGGATTCTCTGGATGGACGGATGCAGCTTTGTTGCAGGAAGCGGGAATCCCTACTGTTTTGTTTGGGCCAGTGGGAGCTGGTCTGCATGCGGCAGTCGAATATGTAGAGGTGGATAGCTTGGTAGACATGAGTGCCATCTTGGTGGAGACGATTTGCAATTTTTGCCAGTAAAAACGGCATAGAGGGCTGGCTTCCCCTGTGATACGTTATAATGGAGGCAAGAGATTGACGGGAGGGGAAGCCAGATGCCCTTGCGAGATATTCAAGAGAGTGTGCAACAGATTGCTTCGGCTGTTGCATCCGTTCTGCGCGTAGAGGTAGAGATTGCAGACAGTCAGTTTTTGCGGATCGCAGGGACGGGGAAGAATGAGGCTGGCGTCTTGCGGACGATGGCAGGAGAGGATCATATATACCGAGAGTCATTGCTCGCCGGACATCCTGTTGTGATCATGAATCCGGGGCAGGATGAGCGGTGTCGACCCTGTATGCATTATGGAAATTGTACGGAGACGGGAGAGATTTGCTGCCCGATACAATTAGACAATGAAAATATTGGGGTGATCGGCCTACTTGCTTTCGATGAGGAGCAGCGCGAGCGGTTGTTTGCAGATGTGGATGCGATATTGACCTATTTGCAAAAAATGGCCGAGCTGATCGCCATTAAGCTAAAAGAGCACTACTTGTACGTCGAGCAGTTGCATACGGTAGAAAAGCTGCGTGTCGTCATGGATGAAATGGACAAAGCCGTCTTTCTCGTCGATCAAGACAATCGGATTATTCAGGCGAACCAGCGTGCCCGTCAATATTTGCAGCTCGATCATGACGACAGTCAAACGGCAGAATGGATAGATGCCATCCGACTTGCAGATGCCGCGCAGTCAGCGCCAAAGCAGGTCGTTTTGTCTGTCGGGCAGGTAGACAAGACATTTTTGTTTGCCATCAAGCCCATTCTACTGGCCGGAACGGTCAAAGAATGGGTGATTACGCTTGATGATGTGCAGGAAGTCGTGCAAATCGCAAGGCAGGTAAGTGGATATTCGGAGCCCGACCCTTTTCAGGTGATTGGTGGTAACAGTCCTGCGATTGTACAGGCAAAGGAAGTAGCAAGACGTGTGGCGGCCAGTGATTCGACTGTCCTACTCCAAGGTGAAAGTGGAACAGGAAAGGAGCTCTTTGCCAAAGCCATTCATCAGGCAAGCCCTCGTCGTGACGAGCCGTTCCTTTCGATTAATTGCGCCGCAATTCCTGAGCATTTGATGGAAAGCGAGTTGTTCGGTTACGAGGAAGGCTCATTTACAGGAGCACGAAAAGGTGGAAAACCGGGTTTGTTTGAGGTCGCAGGCAAAGGCACACTGTTCCTCGATGAAATCGGGGATATGTCTATGCATTTACAGAGCAAGCTGCTGCGTGTCTTGCAAGAAAAGGAACTGTACCGAATAGGAGGGAACGGCAAGCCCATACGCTTAGCGGCAAGGATCATTGCAGCGACCCATCTGGATTTGCAGGAGCGGGTAGACGCGGGGCTGTTTCGGCTGGACCTGTACTATCGGTTGCATGTGATTCCCATCCACCTGCCCTCGCTACGAGAACGAAGAGAGGATATCCTGCCTTTGGCAAACGATATCCTTTTGGCGCATGCGAATCGGGTGGGGAAGGGGTTGCACGGTTTTTCCAAGGAGACGCAAAACATCCTGTTCCATCACGACTGGAGAGGAAACGTCCGAGAGTTGGAAAATGTCATCGAATATGCGGTCAATATGGAGGCAACCTCTTGGGTTCAGCCTGCGAGCTTGCCCATTCGAACGGGAAGGCTACGTGAATCTTCTCCGCATTCCGTAGAAGAAAGTCAGGGGCCATTTGATTGGCAAAAGCGAGGACTCCTGCTGAAAGAATTGGAACGAGCGGCAATTGATACCGCGATGCAACAAATCCGTGATAGAAACGGAAGAAAAGAAGAAGCAGCTGTGCTATTAGGCATAAGTAGGGCAACGTTGTTTCGGAAACTGCGCGAGTACGGTATCACCTGATCCGACTTCTGGCCGATTTTTTGGGATTGAGCGGATAATGTGGTATGATGGTTTCGATACCGGAAGTAGAGTGGTAAAAGGAAGGAGTGCCAAAAGAAATGAGAGAAGTATTAGGATGGATTCGATCGATAACCTTTGCTGTCGTTTTCGCTCTTGTCCTCGGAATTTTTGTATTTCAACCGTTCAAGGTTGATGGGCATTCCATGGACCCTACCTTACAAGACGAGCAGCGCATATATGTGTCTAAACTATCACACACGTTTTCTTATTTGCCAGATTACGGCGATATTGTCGTGATCGACAGTCGGGTAGAACGAAACCGTACATTGATGGACGATATCATGGGGCATCCCTTGGTGTCGCTGGTCACAGGTCAAGCTGATGATCACACGATGTATGTCAAGCGCGTCATTGGAAAACCAGGCGACGTACTGGAGTTCAAAGACAACAAGGTGTATCGAAACGGTGAGGCATTGAACGAACCATACATTAAAGAAACGATGGAATATGTAGCGGACGGAAAGATCACGGTTCCAGCCGATCATATTTTTGTCATGGGAGATAACCGAAATCACAGCACAGATTCCCGCGATATTGGCTTTATTCCGCTGGATCATGTGATGGGAACCATGATCGAAAATCCTCTTAAGAAGTAAGATCGTGAAGGAGAAAAGGTTGTCCATTTATGGGCAACCTTTGTTTCATAGGGAAAGATGTCTCACTTTTCTGATCGCTCTAAAAAGGAGGCCAGCTTATGCCCAGCATTTTGATAGCGGATCGAGACTCGAACGAAAGAATCGGGATCGGATGGCTCGTCAACAGCTATGCCATTCCGTATGACAAGGTGCATAGTGCCGGGACCATGGAAGACGTTTTTGAAATGATGGAAGCGCATACACCAGAAGTGCTCTGTATTGAACTGGACATGATCGGGCGCGGGCAGTGGGACCGACTGAAGCTTTTGGTGGATCAATATCGTCCGACTGTTGTGGTGACCACATCAGAGGCGACGTTTGAGCGCGCGATGCAGGGGATTGGACTTTTTGCACGCGATCTATGGTTAAAGCCACAGACACCGGAATACATCAGGAGAATCCTGACGAGATGCTGTCAGGAGCGCTTGGATCGGAAGCGAGTGAACGAAGAGAAGGGAACAGGAGCGGACAAAGACAGGGATGTCTCGTATCTAGACCTGTTTTTCCCCGGGCATGTACAAGCCAAGTCTTATTCACTCATGCTGGCTCAATTGGAGGACCCGAAGCGGCATCCCGAGCTGCTGCGCTTCTTTGAAGAATATCCGTTTCGCGACAAACCCGATCTTTTGCCATTAGGGGAGACCATTGTGGGGGTTTTTCCAATGGATGCTGCGGTCTCGCCTTCTACGCTCCACCAAATGGGCAAGCGTTTGCTGATGGACTGGGAAGCAAACAATGATGCGCCACTCTTTTTGGTCATGTATGACGCAAGTAACCATGAGCAGAGCTTGAACGAAAATTATGCGGAGGCGAGCCAAGCCCTGCAAGTGCGCTTTTTCAAAGGATATCGGCAAGTGACGGTTATGGACAATCCCGTGAATTGGACGATGATAGACCCATTTTTGACGCCCGCCGAACAGCGCACCTGGGTAGAAATGCTGGATGAAGGTAATCGGGAAGAGTTGAAGCAGTGGCTGTATACACACTTCTTTTATAAGGAAGAGCCTTATCCAGAGCCGGGATTGTTGCGAATTCGGCTGACGAGTATTTTGGCCCAAGTCAGACGGTACATGAAATCACGTGGTCTTGACTCCGCACCTTTGGAAGAAGAGTATCACCGGGTTTTCGAAACGATTCTGTACTCGCCGATCTTGTATCGGATCGTAGTGGAACTGCTGCTGTTCATCAATCAGCTTCTTGATGCCGCTCACCATCCCATCGACGAATCTCGTGTGGATGTCGTGGAACAGGCGATTCGCTATATAGAAGGACGTTATACTGATCCGGCACTGCGTCTGGAGGAAGTCGCACGCTATATCGACCGGAGCCCTTCCTATTTCAGTACGCTGTTCGCGCAAAAGCAAGGAAGCTCTTTTCGCCAGATTCTCACTTCGTTGCGGGTAAAAGAAGCACGTCGATTGCTTCTCGAAACATCCTTGTCTGTCCAAGAGGTGGCAGAGCGATGTGGATTCATTAACGCGAATTATTTCAGTAAAATTTTTAAGGAAAAGACAGGGACAACCCCACGTTTGTTACGAAATCAGAAGAAAAGATAGAAATCGAAAAAAAAGACAGATTTTTTCGTCAAACCATGAATGCGGTTGCAAGTGAATCGAAATTAGAGGCACCAAATCGAAAGCGCGGTGCCTTTTTTGTCTTTCCGTGCTTTTTTACAATGGAGCTAAGAAGTACATCCTTTTAGAAAAGCAGGTGGAAATGATGACGACGACACAATCCGTTGAACAATTGATCCAAGCCTTTTCAGGTACCCAATTACATACAAAGGGATGGGTGCAGGAAGCTGCGCTGCGCATGCTTTTGAACAACCTCAATCCTGATGTAGCGGAGCGTACAGAGGATCTGGTCGTATACGGCGGAATTGGCAAGGCGGCACGGAACTGGGAATGCTTCGATGCGATTGTCAAAACATTGCAAACGTTAGAGAGCGATGAAACACTCCTCATCCAGTCTGGGAAGCCAGTTGCTGTATTCAAATCGCATACCGATGCACCGCGTGTACTGTTGGCAAACTCAAACCTGGTGCCTGCCTGGGCGAATTGGGAGCATTTCCACGAGCTGGACAAAAAGGGTTTGATGATGTACGGACAAATGACAGCAGGAAGCTGGATTTACATTGGCAGCCAGGGCATCGTACAAGGAACGTATGAGACGTTTGCAGAGCTGGCACGCCAGCATTTTGAAGGCACGCTGACTGGAACGATTACCGTCACAGCAGGCTTGGGCGGCATGGGTGGTGCGCAACCGTTGGCCGTATCGCTCAATGGCGGTGTGAGCATCAATATCGAGGTGGACCCGACCCGTATCCAACGCAGACTGGACACGAAATACCTGGATGTAATGACAGCTAGTCTGGATGAAGCGATCCGTTTGGCGGAAGAAGCGAAACGCGACAAAAAAGGCATTTCCATCGGTTTGTTGGGCAATGCTCCCGAAGTGCTGGATGCCATGCTGGCTCGCGACTTTATCCCGGATGTGCTGACGGACCAGACTTCCTCGCATGATCCACTCAATGGCTACATTCCCATCGGCATGTCACTGGAGGAAGCAGCCGAACTGCGGACACGCGATCCGAAAGCGTACGAATCTCGGGCAAAAGCAAGCATCGCTGAGCACGTTCGCGCCATGCTTGCCATGCAGGAAAAAGGAGCCGTCACTTTCGACTATGGCAACAACATCAGGCAGGTGGCAAAAAACGAGGGTGTGGAGGATGCGTTCCGTTTCCCTGGCTTCGTGCCAGCCTATATCCGTCCGCAATTTTGTGAGGGCAAGGGGCCGTTCCGTTGGGTAGCGCTGTCTGGCGATCCTGAGGATATTTACAAGACAGACGAAGTCATCCTGCGCGAGTTTTCCTACAACACGCATCTGTGCAACTGGATTCGTATGGCACAGGAGCGCATTCAGTTCCAGGGACTGCCTTCCCGCATTTGCTGGTTAGGCTATGGCGAGCGTGCGCGTTTTGGTCAAATCATCAATGAAATGGTGGCACGCGGTGAGCTATCGGCCCCTATCGTCATTGGACGTGACCATCTGGACTCCGGTTCTGTCGCTTCGCCAAACCGTGAGACAGAAGCGATGAAGGATGGCAGCGATGCGGTTGCAGACTGGCCGATTCTCAATGCCATGATCAATGCGGTAGGCGGAGCGAGCTGGGTATCTGTGCACCACGGAGGCGGCGTTGGTATGGGATACTCTCTCCACGCAGGAATGGTCATCGTGGCGGATGGTACTCCAGAAGCAGCACGTCGTCTGGAGCGTGTCCTCACGACCGATCCAGGCATGGGCATCGTCCGACATGTGGATGCAGGCTACGACCTCGCGATTCAAACAGCCAAGGAAAAAGGCGTCAACATTCCGATGATGAAGGAGTAAAAGCCATGACAAAACCTGTATGGATTCGCCACGCCAGTCAGCTTGCCACGCTGGCTGGTGGCTCCTCTTCCCCGGTAGTAGGAGCGCAAATGAACGAGTTGTCGATCATCGAGAACGGAAGCATCTGGCTGGAAGACGGCGTTATCCAGCGAGTGGGAACAGATGAAGATCTGGCGCTTCACTATCGAGACCGTACGCATGAGGCGCAAATCATCGATGCTTCGGGCAAGCTGGTCACGCCAGGGCTGATCGATCCGCATACACATCTAGTGCACGCGGGCAGTCGGCAAAACGAGTTTAACATGCGGCTAAATGGTGCGACCTATATGGAGATTATGAACAATGGCGGCGGGATTCACTCGACTACCGCAGCTACGCGCGCAGCTACCCATGAAGAGCTGTTTGCCGAGAGCAAGCAGCGTCTTGACCAGTTTTTGTTGCATGGAGTCACAACCGTCGAGGCGAAAAGCGGCTACGGCCTGACACTGGAAGATGAGCTAAAGCAGCTCGAGGTCGCCAAGCAGTTGAATGAAGCACATCCCATCGACATCGTCAGTACTTTTATGGGTGCACATGCTGTGCCACGTGAATACAAGGAGAATCCGGATGCGTTTGTAGACGTGGTCATCGAGGAAATGATCCCGGAGGTCGCTCGACGCAAGCTGGCTGTTTTTAACGATGTGTTTTGCGAAAGAGGTGTGTTCACCCCTGAGCAGTCCCGCCGCATTCTCGAAGCAGGGGTCCGAAATGGGCTGCTGCCAAAGATTCATGCAGACGAAATCGAACCGTATGAAGGGGCAGAGCTGGCAGCTTCTGTTGGCGCGGTATCTGCGGATCATTTGCTGCGTGCCTCAGACAAGGGGATTGAACAGATGGCAGAAGCAGGTGTCATCGCTGTGTTACTGCCTGGTACGGCATTCTTCCTGATGGCAGAGTCAGCAAATGGCAGGAAAATGATTGATCGTGGCGTGGCTGTCGCGATTTCAACGGATTGCAATCCGGGCTCGTCTCCAACGGTTTCGCTCCCACTCATCATGAATCTTGGTTGCCTGAAAATGGGGATGACGCCAGCCGAGGTGCTGACAGCAGCTACCATCAATGCAGCTCACGCAATCCGCTGCGCGCATGAAGTCGGCAGCCTTGAGGTGGGGAAAAAAGCGGATGTCACGATTTTTGATGTCCCTGATTTCATGACCTTGCAATATCGGTATGGGATCAACCACGTAAACACGGTCATCAAAAACGGAACGATTGTCGTTGCCGAGGGCAGACTGGCGTAATACGAGAGAGAACAAAAGAAAAACGGATAGAAGTGGAGGAGACCGGCTTGTCTTTGAAATGGGGGGACATGTATGGGCAATATTTCTAACAGCAATCTTGCGCCACATCCTAGTCAGCAAGCCGTATCCACCACACATGCTTGGAAGTTTTTTGTTTTTAGCCTGATTGGCATTTTCGTCTTTTTTATTCCTGTTACCGTTAATGACACAAGCTCAATTATGCTCGATCACATCGTGACATGGGTTCGGCAAATCATGCCCGGTGCAATACCGGTGTACGCTTTGCTTGTAATTGTGCTTGGGGCCATTTATCCGTTTGTAACGGGCAGTTGGAAGCAGAGCAAAGTAAACCTCGTCTTTTCTGCACTAAAAGTACTGGGTGTGCCTATCGCTCTGTTGATTTATTTTCAGGCGGGTCCTGCATGGCTGCTGGACAAGGATATGGGGCCTTTTCTCTTCGAAAAGCTGGTGATTCCCGTAGGCATGGTGGTTCCGATCGGCTCCGTGTTCTTGGCTCTGCTGGTTGGCTACGGCCTTTTGGAGTTTATTGGGGTATTGGTACAACCGATCATGCGCCCGATTTGGAAAACACCTGGCCGCTCTGCAGTAGATGCGGTGGCATCCTTTGTGGGAAGCTATTCGATCGGTCTTTTGATCACGAACCGGGTATTCAAAGAAGGCAAATATACGATAAAAGAAGCAGCCATTATTGCAACCGGCTTTTCCACCGTTTCTGCGACATTTATGATCGTGATTGCGAAAACATTGGATTTGATGAATTACTGGAATCTTTACTTCTGGGTGTCGCTCGTGGTGACGTTTCTCGTAACCGCAGTGACTGTGCGTCTTTGGCCGCTGTCCAACATGAGCGATGCGTATTACCAAGACAACGGCGATCCTGAAAAAGTAATCAAGGAAAAACGGCTGCGCCAGGCGTGGACGGAAGCAATGGATGCAGCGGGAAAAGCACTGCCGCTTAAACGGAACATTTGGGAGAACTTGCGGGATGGTTTTATCATGACCATGAGTATTCTACCGTCCATCATGTCGGTCGGTTTGCTCGGGTTGGTGCTGGCCGAATTTACCCCTTTGTTTGACTGGCTGGGTTACTTGTTTTATCCAATAACATGGCTCCTGCAAATTCCAGAGCCGATGCTGGCAGCAAAAGCCTCAGCGATCGAAATTGCCGAAATGTTTTTACCCGCACTCCTCGTGGTAAAAGCGCCTCTGGTCACCAAGTTTATCATTGCCGTTGTTTCGGTTTCTTCTATCCTGTTCTTTTCCGCGACGATTCCTTGCATCTTGTCTACCGAGATTCCGATTCGTATTCCAAAGCTTCTGGTGATTTGGGTAGAGCGTACGATCCTAACGCTGCTGTTTGTTACCCCGCTGGCTTTCCTGCTTCTGCCATAATCATAAAAAGTGAACGGACAATTATGGTATGATGGTGGCAGGTTCGAACAAGCAGAGGAAAGAGGGGCTAGTCATGTCAGGATTCGGAATTTTCTGTGATGTTATTACGTCAGAGCAGCAACTGCGCGAAATGGTCGGAGAGCCAAGTCGTCTCGTACAGAACAAGGCGATACCCCAGCTGGATGATCATAGCCGCAATTACATTGCCCAAGCGCCATTTCTCATCATTGCCACAGCAGACAAAGATGGCCATTGCGATGCTTCGCCACGTGGAGATGCACCTGGCTTTGTACATGTCATCGATGATCACCATCTGGTCATCCCCGAGCGCCCAGGAAACAAGCGGATGGACTCTATCACAAATATTTTGGTCAACCCGCATATTGGGCTGATCTTTTTGATTCCTACACTGGAAGAGACGTTCCGCGTGAATGGCAAGGCTTGCATTATTCGCGATGAAGAAATACTGGCGAAGATGGCGGTAAACGGGAAGGCGCCCACGCTCGGAATCGGTGTCAAGGTAGAGGAGTGCTTCGTCCACTGCGCGAAGGCATTTATGCGCTCTGGTCTTTGGAAGCCGGAGTCATGGCCAGCAGAGGGGACGACTCCTAATGTCGCACAAATGCTGGCGGATCATGTGAAGCTTCCGGGTGTGACGGCAAAAGAAGTGGCAGAGGGCTTGCAAGACAGCTATACGAATCGATTGTACTAAGCATAGGAAAAACGGCGGTTCTCCCATTTCGTTGTGGAGTCTGCCGTTTTCGGTTTATTCAGGGATAGGGTCGCCTACCAACCACCCAGTATTGGATCTGCCGCGGTAATAGCATTCGACTGTATAAGAGGGCATGTTCGAATAACGTATATGTTCCGGGATTATGAAGACCGGGTCGACGTTTCCGGTTCCCCCCGTTGGGGTTCCTTTTGTAATGCCCCGGAAAATTACCTTGATATCATACCCTGGCAGATTGATCATATTGCCCAATCTAGCGGTCAGTCTAGCCTTGAGATCACCCAGCGGGGCGCTGGCCTTATTTTCGGCAGCGGTGTACGGCCAAGGGTTTTCAGGATGATACTTTTGAATGACAATGACATACTCTTTATATCGATTCGTATCCCGGCGCTTGTCTAATTGACCGATCGCTTCATGAATCCGGGAGCCAATTTGGGAATCGTCATGAGAGCTAATTGTCTTGATCTCCATAGCCACACGTTTTTCCTTGTATGAAACGGTTGAATCATCCTCATCCTCCTCCAGCATGCGGTCTTCCTTAGGCGTGTCGTTTTGCTGCTCCTCCAAATAGGTGTAATCAATGTCAGGATCGTCGTCCTTATCCTTTCCAAAAAAGGGCGTGATATTTTCTCCGAATAGACGCTGTGCCTCCTCCAGTTCTGTATAATTCCCACCCGTAACCGAGAAAATATCGGAAATTTTGGCGTGCAGACTGATACCGTAACGTACTTTGTCAAAGTAGTTATCTACTTCGCCCACTTGCTCAAAAAGCTCATTTACCGTTCCTTCATCCAGGTTATTTGTTTTTTCCACATGTTTGTCCCACATTCTGCGGGCATCTTTTACATCTTCGTCCCAAGTGCCTTGGATAATCGGAGATGCTACGGAACTACCAGCATCCGTATCTGTACCATCCGTCACGGTACCAACAGCTGCCAGTGACCCATAGCGATCAGCTTCCGCTTCGAGAGCAGGATCGTCATTGATCGGGAGGCTGGAATCAGGAACATTCGCTTTTACCCGTCCTTGTCGTTGCTGAACCACGTGTGTTAGCTCATGACCGAGTAGCTGCTGACCGCTTTGCGTCTCTGGCTGATACGTCCCCGGGGCAAAGTGAATGTCATTCCCTTGGGCAAAGGCAACCGCTCCGATTTGTGAGGCAACAGACGATTCTGGATGAATCTGTACATCTGAAAAATCAGTGTGAAAAGCATTCTCCATTTTTGCTTGGACGGAATCGGGGAGGGAGCGACCGCTGCTGGAAGAGAGATTCTCCGATTTTTGCAAGGGAGTCCTCGCTAACATGCGCTGCACAGCCTGATTGCCAAGAGTCTTTTGCAGCGAAAGGATGTGGGAAGAGTGACTCGCCTTTCTTAGGACTCGGCTCGATTGGAGCATGGGCCCGGGAACAGGTGCTTTCGGTTTTTCATGAGTCGCATCCATAGACGGATTGCTAGATTCATAGCGTCGCATGATTACACCCCCTCTACTTTTGTCACGTCCAATTGTACGGGTTCCTTTTGCTGTGCTTGATAGAAATAGAGATACAGATACGGATTGACCAAATAGCTCGTGATAGCGCCAGTGCGGTTAGCGTACGTGGAGGATGTCTTGGGCAAAATGGCCGCTTTGCTGTCGAGCTCGCTCCGATCTTCTTTGACGATCGAGATGACCTGTGGGTGATAGACGTGGACGGCAGTGACAATCTGTTTGCTAGGGTGTCCAGGTGCTGGTTCAAGTGTAAAAGCCATGTTCATTTCACGATACGCCAGCTTTTGTGGTGATAAGGTAGTGTCTTTCGCTAGTGGAACTTCGGGTACTTTTTGATCGGCAGGAGGAGGGGCAGTACCTTCGCCTTCCTTCGGTGTGTCATCGTCGGGCTTGCCCATGATTTCCTCCAGCTTGCTCCGGGAGATGCCAATGAATCCTGGCAAATCAATGCGCCCTTCGCGGAAGTACCCCTTGTACAACGCCAAGCCTTCCTTGTCGTAGAGTACCCCGATGCCGTCGTAGGCACCTGCCCGAAATTGCCCTTGATACAACAGTGCGTCTTCAGCAGAACGAAGCTCTCCCGTTCCGTGATAATGCCCTTCGGCAAAGCTGCCTTTATACAGCGTTACGCCACTTGCATCTTTCAGCTCGCCCTGCCCGTGATACACACCCAGCAAAAAATCACCTTGATAGACGATGCTGCCACTGGTGGAGAATTTGGTTCCGGCTCCATTGAAGTGCCCGTTTCGAAAATGACCTTCATACACGAGCTTGCCATCCCGATCAAAAAGACTCCCGGCCCCGTTGTATCTGCCGTCCACAAATTGCCCTTTATACTGCACGAGCCCGTTTTCGTAGTAATCAGTTCCTTCGCCGCCGTAGAATCCATTGTCAAACAGTCCGTCGTAGAGCAGCTTTCCATCCTTCGTAAAAAGTCTGCCAGCTCCGTTGTACACCCCGTTTTTAAAAGCGCCTTCGTATTTGATTGCGCCATTTGTGTACAATTCCTGACCGGCTCCATCCAGCTTCCCATTTTTGAAATCTCCCTGAAAAACAACTTGCTGGTTGTCGTTGTACAACGCTCCTTGACCAGCGTATACCCCAATTTCAAACCCGCCTTGATAGACGAGAACGCCTTTCCGGTATCCTTTGCCGAAGCCTTGCGGAGTGCCGCTTTTAAATTCGCCGCTGTATAGAAGCTTCCCATTGTCGTCATAGAGCTCGCCTTTTCCGTCATACAGACCATCCACGAGCTGGCCTGAATAGATCATCGTGCCTTCCGGGTTGTAAATGATCGCCAGACCGGTGTCGGAAATCTGTTGATTGGGAGTTTTTAAATGAATGACGATGGGACGTTGCAAAAAGCGGTTAAGGGCATCGGGAGGGTTGATGAAAAGAAAGTAGGCCAGGACAAGGAGGAATAGTCCTGTCAAAATGAGAAAGCGTTTGGCGATGTAAAAACGGCCGATATGCACGTAATCGTTGAGTGAAGTTTCTTTTTTGGTGAATAGTCCGGCAATGCCGTTCTTGATCCAATCGAGGGCTTGCTTGGGGAGGGCGGCTCCTTTTTTTATCCAATCCAGCCCCCATTTTTTGAGCGGCTGGGTGAGCGGGTCGACAATCGTTTGTTCCGTTAGCTTTTGGAGTTGTTTGTCCATATCGTAACCTCCCTACTTGTCAGGGAACCTGAATGGTCGCTTGTCCGGGGTTCGTGATCGAAATGACGCCACCCCAGCTGCACATGAGCTTGGAGGTTTGATTGAGGGCAGGCATGTTGGACACCAGAACAGTAGGGGAGCCAGGAACCCAAGGGGCGGCTGTGACAGGAACGCAGGGGACCGGAGTGAAAACGCCCAGCTTCGCCGCTGTAGCTGCTGCGACCTGAGGGTTGGACATCGTATTGCACATCCCGAATGGAAGGACGTTTACCATCGGTTTATTGTCCATAATGTTTGCGATCGGCATACTGGTTGTGACGCGATTCACCGGGAGCACCATGAGTGAACTGGGAGCAGCACCAAAGCTGCACTGTAGCATGGCTCCTCCGCAGACGAGTTGTCCCATGAAGCCAACTCCTTTTCATAAGTCATCTGGTAAGATATTGAAAATCAATCTGTATAGTAGTATAAATGTCAAATAGAGAAGATGTATAGCGAAATTTGTAATTTTTAGTATAATGTTGCTTGGTATCATTTTCGAAAATACGTTTTCGAGAGATGGGAGAACCGCAAACGATGGGAAATAACAAGAAGTATTCCTGGTTGACCGGACTGCTGATTGTATTTGTTGGGATCGGCTTGCTGCTCGCTTGGAACATGGATAGAAGCGGGAAGCAAGACGAACCGTTTCAAGGGATCAACAGCATCGCGGCCAATAGTCAAAAGGATGTCGTCCTCATAACGGATGGACACCAAAAGCTGACTAGCCTGTACCCCGATCGGACGCTACGGTACCAGCAAGTCCTGGAGCAGAATCCAGAAGAGGGATTGGAAAATTTCACAGAGGTAGCCATCGACGAAGAAGGATATGCGTACGTGCTGATCACAAAGCTTGATAGCTTTGGTTTGCGGACTGTATCCGAGAGAATCGTGCGAATGTCGCCAGATGGAGAAATCGTACAAGTCGTGTATGAAGATTCCTATGGAGCGAACAGCTCGTACAAGCGAATTGGCAAGGTACGCTCCCTGCAAGTCGCGAAAGATCGTCTTTATTTTTATGTTTATCAACATCCTGAAGTGATTGCCTATCAATTTGTACCCTCTGATTCACCCCCCACACAACTCTATCAAATCCAATTGCCTAATGAAGTATACGTTAATGAAATCACAGGAGTAGACCCGCGTCATACCTATGTCACTACCAAGCGTGGAGAGTTTTTTCAGGTCGACGTTCCCCAAGGAAGCGGGAAAGCTCAAGTGAAAGGTCCGCTCTACATTCACTCCGAACGCTCGGAAATGAATCGTACCGTCCCCGATCATGTCAAAGTGGGGCCAGCAGGTCGTCTTCTTTTCTACAATTCTGATCAAAATGTCATTGAACGCTTCGATCCCGCACATCCAGATGAAATCGCCTTGATGGTGCCTTCCAAAACATTCGAGCAGATCGAGTCGAGCGATAGCAGTGCCCTAACGGCATTTGCTGTAACTCCACAGTATGAGATCGTAGTCGCCACAGATAGTCAACTCGCCTTCCTGGATCAACAAGGAAATGTGATGACCAAGCTCACGTCCCCATCTGTATCCGAAAAAGACCGCTTGAAGGAATGGACCTGGTGGACAGGATTGGGTGTGGCAATTCTCCTGTTTTGTGTCATTCAGTTTATGTTGTTTCGCCTCTTCCGGATTCCGTTGATTATCAAGCAAACGATTGTGATAGCTCCGCTCATTGTTGTCCCTGTATTCCTTCAGTTGGAGGGAACGAAGCTGACCTTCTCGTTTATGGAGCAGGAAAATCAAACCGATCTTCGTCTCCAAGCCTATGTTATTTCTACGCTGATCGAAGGGGACAAGCTGGATGGAATCAATGGAGCGATTGATTACATGAATGCGGACTATCAAGCTGTACAGGCCAATCTGAAAAAACTGGAGGTCCCCGATGATGTGAATGTGAACAGGGGGCTGTATAAAACGATTTACAAATACACAGATGGCGAATTGTTTCTCATGATGGATGACAATGACAGCGCAGAAGTGTTTGAGAATGTGGCCATTGATGACGAGTTCCGCAGTGTGGTCATGAAACGGGAGATCGTCTCGGGTAAAGCCCAGGATCGGACAGGCTACTGGATGTACGCGATGGCCCCGATATACAACTCTTCAGGCAAGCTTTCCGGTGTGTTGGAGCTAGGCAGGGAAATGAACGGGGTCCGTATACAGCACAACGAAATGTCCCGTGAGCTAGGCCGTGGCGCTGCGCTAGTCTGGTCGATTTGTGCAAGTCTATTCTTCCTTTTCTCGTGGCTGACATACCGAAACATCCGCAATCTCCAAACGAACGTCTCCCATATGGGAAAAGGCGACTACAGTGTGGTGGCCAGGGTTCGCTCCATGGATGAAATTCAAAAGCTGGCAGAAAGCTTCAACCAAATGGCAAAGCGCATTCGTCAGTACATTTCGAATATCACGAGGATGAGCGAGGCGAACAATCGCTTTGTGCCGCAGCAGTTTATCCATTTTCTCGGGAAGGAAAGCATACTCGACGTAGAGCTGGGTGATCAGGTAGAGCGGGAAATGGCCGTTATGCGGATGAGTCTGCAATCGTTTCATGCCATCTCCCATCGTCTGCGACCAGAGACGACCTTCCGCGTCATCAATGCGTTTCTCAAGCGGTTTGCTCCGATTGTAAACGAGAATCAAGGGATGATTACCGAATATCTCGATCCCGGGGTGCTTGCTGTTTATCCAAGAGAGGCAAAAGACGCGTTGGATGCGGCGGTACAGATGCGACGTACGTTAGCAGACTATAACGAGCAACGGGCGGAAAAAGGATACGATCCGATTGAATTGCGGGTTGCGCTGCATCATGGTCCGCTAATGTTGGGGATTATTGGCGAGGCGACGCGTCTGGAGGCTGCGATTATATCGGATCATGTCCGCGTGGTGGAGAAAATGGAAAAGATGGCGGAAACACTCGGGGCCTGCATCCTGATGTCCGATTCGCTATTTGCCGAGATGGGAGAGAGTACGTCGTATCGATATCGTGATTTAGGCTGGGTGCATATCGAGGGAGAGGCTCAGCCGATGCATTTGTACGACGTATACGAGGGGGACGCTGACCAGATTCGTGCGCACAAGGATGAGACGAAAGAATTGTTTGAGCAAGCGATTGTGATGTATCAGAATGGGAGATTTCACGATGCACGATCCGCTTTTCTGTCCGTCATCAAGCAAAACCGCTGGGATCATGCGGCGCGACAGTATTTCTACTTATGTGACGAATACGCGCAAAAAGGGGCCGAACAAGATTGGTCTGGCGAGTTGAAAATATCGTAGGAGCGGTGAAAAAGCAAAATGACGAATCTCGAACCGAATCACAGCCAGTGGAACTATTACGAAGAGATGCTTCGATGGCTGGATATTCATCTGATGCGCTTGCTGGCCGTGCGAGCACAGCAGGGGGAAGATTATCCGCTGGATCAAATGAGGGGGGTGATTGTCACAGAGGAGGAAGTCGTGCAATTGCTCGAGGCAGCTCCGCCAGCAACGCATCTATGGGACGCCTTCGCAGAGCGGTTGGCAGCATGCGAGGAACGACTTCATGCCCTGCACATGCAAGAAGCGGGTAGCATACCGATTTTGGTAGTGGCAGATGCTTTTTCACTCAACCGCTTCGAGCTGGGGTGTTTATTTCTTTGTCTGTCAGTCGAGCTGGATCGGAAGTACGAAAAGCTGTTTGGCTACCTCCTCGATGATATTACGTGCAAGTCACCTACTCCCGAATTGGCAATGCAGCTATTTTGCCAGACAGCGACCGAGAGAATGGAAGTCTGGACAGCGTTTGCGCAAAAAAGCAAGCTGGGACGACTACTGCTTTTTACCGAGGGGGATATGGGTGGCAGTGGCTCTTGGCTCTCTCGACCATTAAAGCTGGATGAACGACTGCTGCACTTCTTGACGACAAGGAATGGAGGTGATGCCAGTCTGCCGCCTTGGCTATCCTGGAGCTTGCCAGATCAAGAGTTAGAACCGTTGGTAGGAGAGAGCGCGATGCATTTGCAGGAGCGCTTTGACACATTGTGGGAAGCGGCAGGAGCAGATTCGGAGCGGCTTCTCCTGCATTTGCATGGTCCGACTGGCGTTGGAAAAAGGCATCGGGTGAAGCATCTGTTTCACCGCGTCAGGCGACCGGTGCTGTTCGTCGATGCAGAGCGCTTGATCCGGGAGGAAGCTTTTTCACGCAGATTACAGCAGGTATTGCGGGAGGTGCAGCTGCTTCGGGGTGTGCTGTGCTTGCATCAGTTCGAGGTTTTTCTGACAGAAGAAGTCCAAATAGTTGGGCGCAAGCAGCTGATGATGGATGAACTCGAAAGCTTTTCTGGTCCCATTGCCATTGTGGCGAAAAGTCAATGGAAGCCGGAAAACGCTCTGGGGAAGCGGATTTGGCTGGAAATGGAGGTGCTAAGTCCAGATGAAACGGAAAGGAGGCGATTATGGGAGACAGGCCGTGCAGGCATGAGCTTTTCTCAAGAGATTGACGTAGGCGTTTTAGCAGGGAAATTCAAGCTGAATGCCGGGCAAATCAATCAGGCGCTTCACAGAGCAAACGAGATGGCGATGCAGACGAAAGACGGGATCATTACGAAAACACATCTCCACGAAGCTTGCTTTCTGCAAATGAGACATGCGCTAGAAAAGCAAGCCACACGCTTGAGACCTAAATACAGCTGGGAAGATCTGATTTTGCCTGAGGAGCAACTGACTTTGTTGCGGAACGCCTGCAATCAGGTGACCTATCGAAATGTTGTTTTGGGAGAGTGGGGTTTTGGGAGAAAGCTCTCTTATGGTACGGGCGTCAGCATGTTGTTTGCAGGTCCTCCGGGTACGGGCAAGACGATGTCGGCGGAAGTTGTAGCAAAGGAACTGGGTCTGGAGCTTTTTAAAATTGACTTGTCGCAGGTGATCAGCAAGTACATTGGGGAGACGGAAAAAAACCTCCACCAGATCTTCTCGGAAGCGAGAATCGGTAATGCCATCCTCTTCTTTGACGAAGCCGATGCCCTTTTTGGCAAGCGCTCAGAAGTGAAAGATTCGCACGACAAATACGCAAATGTGGAAACAGCCTACTTGCTGCAAAAGATGGAGGAGTACGAGGGAGTCTCCATTTTGGCGACGAATCTCCTGCAAAATTTTGATGAGGCCTTCATGCGCAGAATCAACTACGTGGTGAAGTTCCCTTTTCCTGAACCGTCCTATCGCGAAGAAATATGGCGCAGCATGTTCCCGGCAGATACACCACGAGCTGGTGACATCGATTTTGAGTTTCTCGCTTCCAAGTTGCATATTGCGGGAGGCGGGATCAAAAATGTGGTGCTCGCTGCCTCTTTCTTGGCTGCATCGGAAGGCACGCCCGTTTCCATGCGTCATTTGATTGAGGCTGCGAAGCAGGAGTTAAAAAAGACGGGTAAGCTGCTGTTGAAAGAGGATTTGGGGGAGTATGCCAACAGGTAGCTTGTCGAAGAAAGTGTGTAATTTTACAAAATTAGATAAAAATGCATGTAAAACCATTAATTTGAATGTTATGATAAGTGTATTCTGTCAAATAATGTCGAGGTGAACGGGTATTAGCCAGTACACCGCCATTGCTGAAGTAGGAGAGACACTGCTCGCTCTTTTTCGAAAAGAGATGACGCCGGAGCCGATTAGCCAACCGGAGTTGATTGGTCTAAGCTCGCCTGCTCAGCCAGGAGATTTGGCGTTAGCCTTGTTTTTATACGAAATCCGGGAAAGTCAGGAGAGGCAGCACATGATGATCAGTGAAGGTACTGATCAGTTGCGATATCCCCCAATGACGGTCAATCTCTCCTACATATTGACCGCCCATTCCCCAGCAGAACAGCATACCCGCATGCTGGACGAGCACCGCATCTTCGGGCGTGCCATGCAGGTTCTCTACGACAACGCCATTTTGCGTGGCGATCAGCTTCAAGGCTCCCTTGCAAACATGGATACAGAGCTTCGCGTCGTCGTGGAGCAGCCTCCCGTTGATAAACTCATCCAACTCTTTCCACATGTTCCGTACAAGCTATCCATCGGCTACTCGGTAGGGCCGGTTCATATCGATTCCACCCGAGTTCGTTCAACGAAGCGCGTACTGGAACGGGATATTCGCATACGAGGGGAAGGTCAACGTTAATGGATCAGCATTTCCAGGTGCGCATTCGTTCCGTTTTCTCGTATGCCGTCCGTCTGGTGGATATGTATACAAGGGGAGCCCCTTTTCGCTCGAGCTTGTCTGTTCGCTTGGCGAATCATCCACAAGTGCCTGTATGCAAAGGAGACGGATGGTATATCTTTTCAGACTTGCCTGATGGGATATACACGCTCAATATAAGCAGCCGGGAGTATATGGATCGCTCCGTGACTTTCCCTGTGACGACCGGGAGCACAACTTACTCCGAACGAATCATTTACTTGCATCCGAGTCCAGCCTATCCATTTCGGGCAGGAGACTCCCTTGTTCGAGGGAGAGCTTGCGTGGAGGATGGTTCTCCAGCTGGTGGTGCCTATGTGCAGGCTGTCATCTCATATGAGCGAGATGCCCCGGTGAAATTGGCCGAGGACGCTGCCAAAGAGACCACGGAGCTAATCGTAGCCAGTAAAAAGGGTCAAGTTGATTTGGCTGACGCTTTTCTTCTCGAAACACCCACATGCAAAGGGACGATCATTCGTTTTGCAAGTCCCCCAAAAGGTCGGGTTTATCCCTTGACCGAACCTCTTTCTCTTGCCTACCCAAGAGGCACTGTCTTACTCCCACTGCTCGAAACGAACTGCGACGACAGAGGAGAATTCGTAGTTGCCCTTCCGTTGTTTCTGGAAAAAACTCATGCGCGTATGAAAATTGAAGTGTGGCGGGAAGAAGCCGCTGGTTTTGCCGAGCTTTCCATTCAAGCCAGTACGACCCAATCCATAGGTATCATCCAAATGAACAGACCCAAATAGGGTGATCCGGCAGTTGTTTGGCGTCGGTCCATGACACCCTGCTGCCTGATTATAGAGCAAGACTCACGTATCAAAACGGCTTTTTTGTAAGTGGTAAAGCAAGTGATGAAATTAATCGGAGGGAGGGACTGATTGCAGGTTTCTGCTGCTGATACACGCGGAACTCTCCAATCAGGTTACGATGCCAGAGTACTTATCACCAGGGGTGTATGTCGAAGAATTTGATAGTGGCCCCGTTCCCATGGAGGGAGCGAGTACAAGCACGGCCGGCTTTATCGGGCTTGCCCAAAAAGGACCCGTTGCTGGATTGCCTGAGCTGATTACAGGTGTCAATGATTTTCGCAAATTGTTCGGTTCCTATTTGTCTGAAAATGCGTTTGGCGAATACCGCTATCTCGCTTATGCGGTGGATCACTTCTTTCTAAATGGAGGCTCCCGTTGTTATGTGATGCGGGTAGCGCCAGCAGATGCGAAGCCGGCTTCCAATGAGGGCAACAGCGAAGGGACTGTCCTTCGGATTACGGCCAAAAACCCGGGTGCATGGGGAAATCAGATCCGCATAAATTTGATTCCGTCGAGCAAGGCAAAAACGCAGATTTACGAGCAGCTAGGCGAAACTCCTAAATACCGTGTGAAAAACAGTGCAGGCTTTCAACCGGGTGATGTTGTTTCTTTCTACGACGGTGAAACCAAGCAGTACAGCGAAGTGGTTTCTTCCCAGGACAATGTGATCGAGTTATCTACCGTGCTAACAGGAGACGTCATCGATAACAATCTGCTGCCGGTCAAAATTTTGTCCACATGCGAATTCACGGTGCAAGTCTTCTACAACGATGAGGCCGAAGAGTTCGACAAATGCTCGCTCAATGTCTCTGCTGCCAATCATGTCAGCAAGCTGCTGTCCAAAAGCAATATCGTAGAGGTCGAAGCGGGTGCTGCCCCAGCGAGCTCAGAGGTCATTCCACCTTTTACCGTCATTTCAGGGATCGCGGAAGAAACTCAATCTGAGGGTGGAAAGACGGAATTCGGTCTGTATCAAATTTCATTGGCAGGGGGCAGCGACGGTTCTGTCGCCAATCTGTCGGCAGGGGAATACATGGGGGAGGACCATGGACCGGGAAAACGTACTGGAATCCAAGCCTTCATCGATAATGACGAAGTGAGCATTATGGCTATTCCTGGCGTAACAGACCCGAATGTGCAGCTCGCGCTTGTGGCTCATTGTGAAAACCTGAAAAGCCGCTTTGCCATCCTCGATATCCCACGCGACAAGAAAAAAGTGAGCGATGTGTTGACCCATCGCAATATTTTCGATACGCAATACGCTGCCATCTACAATCCTTGGCTGCAAGTGTTCGATCCGCTGGACAAGCGCAACATCTACATTCCGCCATCTGGCTCCATGGCAGGCATTTACGCGCGCTCGGACAACACCCGCGGCGTCCACAAAGCCCCGGCAAACGAGGTCGTACGTGGCTGCACAGGACTGGATTGCCAGTACAATACGGGCGAGCAGGATATTTTGAATCCGAAGGGAGTCAACCTGATTCGCGCGTTTACAGGTCAAGGAATTCGCGTCTGGGGTGCGCGGACAATGTCATCCAACGGGCTATGGAAGTACATAAACGTGCGCCGTCTGTTCATTTTCCTCGAAGAATCGATTAAAAACGGGACAAACTGGGTGGTATTTGAGCCAAATGACGAGCGGCTGTGGGCCCGCGTCCAACGCACGATTGATTCTTTCCTGACGCGTGTCTGGCGAGATGGCGCGTTGATGGGCTCAAGCCCGCAGGAAGCCTTTTACATCCAAATCGGAAGAAGCACGATGACGCAGGATGATATCGACAATGGCAGATTGATCTGCGTGATTGGTGTAGCTCCTGTCAAACCAGCAGAGTTCGTCATCTTCCGTATTACGCAAAAAACATCTGATCAGTAATAATTCACGGGGAAAAACGATGTGAAGAAAGGGGTACAGTATGGCAGATCGCAAGGATCCATACCGCAAGTTTCGGTATCGGGTAGAGATGGACGGCATTCAGCAGGCAGGCTTCAGTGAGGTGTCGGGCTTTGACGCGTCTGTGGACGTAGTCGAGTATCGTGAAGGCAATGAGGTGATTACACCCCGCAAGCTCCCGGGCTTGGCGAAGTACGGGAACATCACGCTGAAATGGGGCGTGACAGATTCGATGGATTTGTACAACTGGATGCAGGACACCATCCAGGGCAAGGTCGCACGCAAAACGGTAACGATCATTGCCATTAACGAAGCCGGAGATGATGTCGCTACATGGAAGGTCATCGAAGCATGGCCGACCAAATACACGGCGCCTGATTTTAACGGTACGTCCTCAGAGGTAGCAATTGAGCAGTTGGAAATTGCTCATGAAGGAATGACACGCACGAAATAAGAGAAGATCCGAACGCCTAAGAGTGGCAAGGAAAAGAGGTTTTTCTTTGTCACTCTTGCTGGCCTAGGGTGATGAGGAGGATGACACCATGGCATTTAAAACGGAATACGAATTTGAGCTCCCGCGCGGCTATGTGGATGAAGAAGGAAACCTGCACAAGCGGGGCGTCATGCGCTTGGCGACGGCTGCCGATGAGATTTTGCCGATGCGTGATCCACGTGTTCAGCAAAATCCCGGCTACTTGACGATTATTTTGCTGACGAGAGTGATTACCAAGCTGGGAGATGTACGGGGAATTGACACCAGAGTGGTGGAGCGGCTGTTTACGGCGGATCTCGCGTACCTGCAAAACCTGTACAGACAGATTAATGAATTGGACAGCTCGATGTTCAAGACATCTTGTCCGAAATGCGAGCATGAATTTCAGGTAGACATGGCTTTTTCAGGGGCGCTGGAGGGAGTATGAGTGGGTATCCCGTCGACAAGATCTATGAAGAAGCCGCCTTCATCGCCTACTATTTTCACTGGCCTCACGACGAGATCATGTCGATGGAACACAAGGAACGGCGGCGCTGGTGTGAAGAGATATCCGCGATCAATCGCAAGCAAAATGACGAACCCGAAAATGTTTTTGATGTGTTCAAGCGGAGGTGATTCTGGTGTTCGCCAATGAAAATCCATATTACACCAACCTCCGATTTCGTGTGGACTTTCTTCCGTTTGGATTGGAGATGGATGGTATCTGGGTCGCTGGTTTTAGTGAAGTGTCCGGATTGGCCGTCGAAACAGAGCTGGAGGAGTATCAAGAGGGCGGCGTGAACCATTTCGTCCACAAGCTGCCGAAACGCAGCAAGTTTCCCAATCTCGTCTTCAAACGAGGGTTCGTGAGATCAAACGAGCTGTGGCGATGGTATGAGGACTTCCACTTTGGCCCGCCAGAAAAGCGCAAGCGCAAGCAAGGGGCAATCATTCTTATGGACGCAAACGGAAATGACGTGGGGGCTTGGGCGTTTGAAGGGGCTTATCCGGTCAAGTGGGTTGGACCGGAGTTTCGGGCCACGCATGGAGAAGTAGCCGTTGAGACATTGGAAATCGTGCACCACGGCTTAAAATCGTATTTTTAAGCCTTATCCCGTCTGCAAGGAGCAAAAGAAACGATGATAACGATCAAGGCGCTCCCACTTTCGCGTCGTCCATCACTGCAGCCAAGGGCGTCCAGTCAAGGCTTTGCACAGAGCATCATGCAGAAGTATCGGCACGCGGAAGGTCGCGATCCCGGCTACCTCGCTTTGATCCATCGTGATTTTTCGCCGAGTATCGGAGGGCAGGAAAACCACTTTCATCAGACCTTCATTCATGTGCGCATGCAAGTACAAGTGGACTCCTACCTCGGATTGAATCGAGAAATGTTGCCGAACGGACAGGCTGGCTTACCAGGATCAAAAGAGCGCGTAGTCATGACGCAAGCATTGGGATCAGGACGAAAAGTACGACCAGCTGCTTTTATACATGAGCTTTTTCAGAAGTGGGCGTCATCCAAAATAATCGAGAAGGTTTACCTGCCGCAGATCACGGTTGTCTCAAAGGGAAGAGATCGATATCACTGGTCCAGCAATGTTCAATCTTCGGTTCAGCGAGGAAGCCCACTTGAGAAATGGCTGCCGCTTGGGCGGTCCAAAGTGCAGATACACCCGGCCGATTTTGCCTTGCCTCTTTTGAAAGCAATGGTTTCAGACAGCAAGGAAACCGTACGTGGAAGCTTTTTTAAGCCTGAGACCTCCTATATTTCGCCGGAATTATGGGTACACACGGCACGAATAGATGATCCTGGTGAACTCCGGAGCTTGCAATATGAACGTGAACGGTTACGGCTTGAATCAGTAACAGGAGTAGATGCGATTTCGATTCCACGTCTCAGAGCGACGCGTTTTGATGAAGTCCGATTCGAACAATCTGGAGTTCGCTACTTTTTGCAGCTGATCCGCAAAGGAATGGAACCAGAGATGGGGACGCGGTTTTTTCCTGATTTGCTAAAAAGAGCAGAAGGACGGGCTACAAGTTCTTTCTTGGATCGCTCGGTGTGGACAGTGCAAGCCGGAATAGACGGTAGAGACATCACGAGACGAATCGTTCATGAAAGTGAAAATATTCATTGGTCTGTAGCTTCTCAGCAGACTGAACTTTGGGGTCGCTGGTGGAAAAACCTGAGTCTGCGCTGGCAACAAAGTCGAGAAACACGGCTGCCAATGACGATGATCGCGCATCCACGTCTACATGTTTTACAGCCGATTGTTTTCCTGAGAAGCCGTCAGCATCCGCAAGCAAAAAGCGAGTGGATGCTAGAACAGAGGATACTTCAGAGCCATGAGTTTTCGAGCATGTTCTCGTTTTTATTGCCTCGTATGCTTCATCGAGGGGATGCTGGTGGGTTTAAGCAGCTGTTCCATTTGGTTCAACGGTTTGCAAAGGCAGAAAGCGAACGTGGGCTAGCTGTGCTCGGTTCTCGACAGAGGTTGAAGCAGATACAGAGCGGGCGGGAAGAACAGTCGAGCACTTTGTTGCATGGGTTGCGCCAGCTTGTCCTAAGCCAAGAGCAACTAGCAACCATGTTGGTGTCTCGGGGTGAGCAGAAACCGCCTAGAATTACATTACACACGGTGCAACAGCTTCCTTTCGAAACGATGGCAACAAGGAAGCGAAGGAATCAGCGGACATACGAGTTACTTCAACAGCTGATATCACAGGAAGCCAGGTTGAACGAGATTGCTAGGGAGCAGTCCATTCGTTTGGAATCAAGCCATGAGCAAACTCATTTTGGCAAAACGAGCGTCATCTCTGCCATGTTCCCTACTTCGTATCAGCAGCCAGACATGCTACAGCAAGAGTGGCGAACGGGTTTGTCCTTACACCTTTTACACTCCATGCAGGGGCTACCGTTCCCATTGCAATCAGCCCGTATCACAGATAGCTCCCGAACAGTTCCGCTTCTCTCGCAGTCAGTTGTCAAAAAGTCGATCACTGCTTATTGGATTGAGAGCTTCCAGTCCGGTATTGATCCCGTTTTCTTTGAAAAACGAGGATGGTTGAACCAGCCGTGGATGAAGGAACATCTTGCAACTCATAACGAAATCGAGCGTGAGCCAGCTGGTATAGCAAGTACCGCACGGTTTGCATGGGAGCGCTTCGTGCCTGTCTTCCATACAAATCGCCAACGCTGGCAAACGTTACAGAATCGTATCTTCAGTACTACCCACGACAAGACGAACGGGAAGTCTGTGATGGAGTGGGTGCATCTTCAACAGATGGCGGCAAAACAGCTCAGAACAAGGGAGCTCCATACTACTAGATTTCATGCGTCAAGGAACCTTCTATATGAGCCGGGGAAGCAATCTCTGTATCCTGTTGCAAGTACACCTGAAGGCATCTCCCAACCATTTTTTCAGCCAGTTATTCATTTTCTGCAAAATAAGCACCTTTTTCAGATGTCATATGGAATGGTACGTCAGCTACTATCGTTTCAGGGTGGGAAGGACAATCAGTCAGATGTCGCCTTCTCTTTCGCCAAGAATCAAGAAAAGTTTAGTCTACCGGGACGAAAAGCGACGATCTCAATGGTACACGAGCATGAGCATCGTCCAATACGGCACGCCGTCTTCTTGAATAATGAGCGAAGCACAAGTCGATCACTCGTGCTTACTCGTCGTCATGATCAGGAGGCACTTTTCTTCAGGTTGAACCGCTTTGGTTCTGCAATGCTTCGTACTACAGAGTGGATTGGACCCGGTGGAGAAGATCATCAGCGATTGTACAACACGTCTGCGAAGCCGCTTTCTATGAGAGCGGACGTCTTTGACAGAAACTCATTGCGACGGATAGCTGCTGGATGGAGTGCGGAACTAGGACTTACGATCCTCTTGCAAAAAAGCGCGAAGCTAGTGGCATTACGCGAGTTTGCAAAGCTCGCATCAACAAGTGGGTTTGCAAAGCTAGGCACCTCAAGCACAAGTAGGAAAGCTCCGCCAAGCAATGAAAAGCAATCGAATGATCAGTCAAGGTCTCGCATGGGCGAAAGCAATCCATTACGAGAAAGCCGTCAATCTCGTGAAATCAGTCACTCTCGCTTCTTTCAGCAAACAGCCAGCTTGTGGACAAGCTTCCTTGCCCTACGTGTCCGTCCCTATCTTCAAGTAATGGAGCAAATCAGAGAAGCAATCCAGACTGATTTCCGAACGAAAGCATATGTACAGAACCATCATTCATTCTCGACTGTTTTGAATCGTCACGATGCACAAATGGTTGTTCAGAAACAATGGGGACTACCCCATAGCCTTGTGCATGGTCAAAGCATGTTGGCGCCCGACAGCTTCATACATGAGAGTGGAAGCAGTCGTGCAATAGAACTACAACAACGAAAAGATCGATTCAGCAGCTTGGAGCCATTATCTCACCACCATCCAATCAGCTCGGCTCCATTCTCGAGAGAAACATCTATTGTTCAGACTCTGACGGTCAACCTGAAGACGCAAGCGATCAATCGGTTAACGAGTGATAAGACACAGACAATCGAGGTTCGAGACGCTAGGCTCATGTCGCTGCAAAGACCAGGGCTATTCAATCTGAAGCCAACAGCAATGACGACGCAACTTCAGCTCCTGCAACGAATGCAACAAGCTCAAAGAAGACCCGGAGAATCCGAGCAGCGTTCCCTGTCCGAAAACGCAACCCATATTCATCGCCGAGCGTTACGCACAGCAGACAGCCACGTAAGCCCTACGGCTACCGTTCAGTCGCCACCGTCGATGGAGTACCTGCGAAAAAGCATCCCTCCTCAAGAAACCGCAGTGCCGCAGGCGACAACACTTCCACCCCAGCGACAAGTCGATCTACACGTGCAAGAGAGGACTGGCAATCAGACGTCGCTGTCCCCGCAAGAGGTGGATCGATTGATGGATAAAATGATGAAGGAGCTGGACAAGCGCCTCACGCAAGAGCGGCAGCGACGAGGTTTATAGCCAAAAATTTCCGTACTCACAGACGACTATTTCTTCGATAAAGAGAGGCAAAAGCCAATGATGGGTCAGGAGAAAAAGGCCAAAATTTTAGTGGATCGCAACGGGCAAGGTGATTTCAAGGAGAGCATTTCCGTTCTCTTTAACCCTTCGGAATACAAGGTCGATGCTTCCAATAACTACTCGTGGCAAAAGATATTGGGGCAATCGGTACCAGTCGGGATGTTCACGAGCGGTGATATCGAGACATTATCGGTCGACTTGTTTTTTGATACATACGAGGCTGGAGTGGACGTGCGTGCATTCACCAATCAAGTGCTGGGACTGATGGCCGTAGAAAAGAAAATCAGTACGCCGCCCCTATGCAAATTCGTTTGGGACAGCTTTCAATTCACCGGTGTTGTTGAAAAGGTTTCGCAGCGGTTTACAATGTTTCTCGATCAAGGGACACCGGTACGAGCTACGTTAGGCGTCACCTTTAAAGGCACGAGCGTGAAAAAGTCCGCGGACGATATCGGGACTGCAAGAGAAAAGGTCGCACAACAAATGGTCAACCAAGGAGACCAGCTGCACTTGATGGCGTATCGCTCGTACAATGATGCGTCGAAATGGCGTAACATTGCGAACGCCAATCAGATCGACAATCCCAGACTGCTAAAACCGGCTACTACCCTACAAGTGCCACTAGTGAGGTGACGAAGGCATGAGCGAATTGAAATTGACGACAGACCGCCATTCCTTCGATGACCTGCGCCAAACATACAACAACTTTCATTCCCCAGCCTTGGAAATACTCGTTGGAGGGAAGAAGCTCATCAGCCAGGTAGGTGTCGCCATTACGAAAGCAACGATCAACTCTAGCCTGGAAGGTAAAGCAGATACGTTCTCGTTTTCGGTAACCAATGCTTTTGATACGGCAGCGTGGGAGTTCCGCTGGGTAGATGACTTTTTGGTTCCTGGCAATGAAATTGAAATTCAGTTTGGCTATGGAACCGAGCTATCCAGCCTCTTTTACGGACATATTACAGCCGTTTCGTTTTCATGCGAGGAGACGCCTACCATAACGGTAAAAGGGATGGACAAATCGTTCCTGCTTATGGTCGATAACAAGTCTACCGCCTGGAATAAAAAGAAATACAGCGATGTCGTGAAAGAGCTGGGACAGAAATACGGATTGTCGACGCATGTGGATGATACGGTTCAGACAATCGAGACCATTACCAAGACGGTGTCCGAGACTGACTTTCAGTTTATCAATCGTCTTGCGAAAATTTGTAACTACGACTTTTTTATCGTCGGGAAGAACTTGTATTTCCGTAAGCCACTGAGCAACATGACGCCGGTCCTTACCTTGATTTGGGGAGTTTCGTTGCGCAGCTTTTCCGTCGATGTCAACATTGCTTCTCAAGCCTCCTCCTATACGGTGCGATGGGTAGACAAGGACAAAACAACGGTGCTTCAGGAAGCGAAAGCAACGAGCGCAGATATCGGGAAGCTCGGGACGAATTCGAAGACAAGCGCTGATCTGCTGCGAGCAATCGGTGATTATTTTGATAAATACGAGTCTACGAAAAAGCTGGACTCACCTGAGGAGATAAAAGCAGTCGCCAAGGCACGCCTGAATCAACTCGCCATGAACCTTCTTGACGGCAACTGTGAGGCCATTGGTCTGCCAGAAATCCGTGCTGGCCGTTATATCACACTAGAGGGCATGGGGAAAAAGCTGAGTCAACCTTATTACATCACATCTGTCACACACACCATCGATGTGGCATCTGGCTATGTCACAACGTTTCAAGTGAAGGGAAATACGATATGAGCTTTGATCATTGGTTCTACCAGGATGAAATCACAGAAGAAGAACGGGCAAGGATCCACGGTGTCATTGTCGGCATTGTGACGAACAACGAAGACCCGGAAAAGCTCTCGCGTGTAAAGCTGAAGCTGCCACTGGTGGATAACGAGCGGGAGACAGATTGGGTGCGAATTGCCACGCTTTTTGCAGGAAAAGATCGCGGCAGCCTGTTTATTCCGGAGGTAGGCGACGAGGTGCTGGTCGCTTTTCATTGGGGAGATGTACGCGAGCCATTTGTGATCGGGATGTTATGGAATAAGGAAAACAAAGGCCCGGAAATGGCAGAGAAAAACAACATCCGAAAAATCACGACCCGAGCAGGCCATGAAGTGATTTTTGGCGATGATCCGAATGACGGGAAGATCACGATTGCCACGAAAAAAGGACAACAGGTGGAGCTGTCGGACAAGGATGAGAGTATTGTGCTGACGGAGAGCAGCGGAAACAACCAAATCTCCATCAAAGGCGGCAGCGCCAATGAAGTTACGGTGAAGAGCGGCTCAAGTACGATTACGTTGAATGCAAAAGGGCAAGTGACCATTCAGTCAGACACATCACTGACAATCAAGTCCACCCAGCTAAATCTGGAGGCGCAGGGAGCCATGTCGATTAAAGCAGGGGCGTCCCTGAACATCAAATCTGACGGTATTGTTGCCATCAACGGTTCGGTGATCAAATTGAATTAATTCATGGGGGGATTCCATGCAGCAGCCATTCGGTGAAAAAGGATGGAAGTTCCCTATTCAGGTGGATCAGGCTACAGGCCGTATTCGTTTGTCCAACTATGAGGATGACATCGCAGAAGCCATTCGCATCATTCTTTCCACAGCAAAGGGTGAGCGTGTGATGCGACCGAAATTCGGGAGCGGATTGCAAGGCTTCATGTTTGATGGCACGGACGGAACGAGCCTGGCTTTGCTCCAGTCGGACATCGCAGAAGCGATCATGATCTGGGAACCACGTGTGCGGGATGTGCAGGTGGAGGCGAAGGTCAACAAGACTCATTCCGAAACGGTGAACGTTACGATCAGTTATACCGTACGTGCGACAAACAAAGGGTATCAGCTGTTGTATCCAGTCCACCGTCTCGGTCCACATGGATAGCGCAAGAATCACAGTCGCGTGAAAAAAAGGAAGGGAGGTGGGTAATGTGAAGCCACCTTTGGTCGATCCGCGGGATTTGCAGGCAGTCATCCGAAAAATGCGCGAAATGGTGCCCTTCTACACACCGGAGTGGCGCTTCACGCCAGAAGATCCTGATCCAGGTACGGCTTTATTTCTCCTTTTCGCAGACATGCTGATGAATAATCGTGAGCGTTTGAATCAAGTTCCGGAGCGGAATTTTATCGCTTTTCTCAATATGCTTGGTGTCGGGATGGCTCAGGCAAGACCAGCAGAAACCTTTTTGGCATTTGAATTGAGTACGGGCGTGCAAAAGCCAGTGTGGATTCCGGCGGGCACAAAAGTTTCGGGGAAGTCTGCCCTTGGCGATGAAGTGGTTTTTGAAACCGATCAGCCTATGCTAGCTACCCCCTCTCTCCCAACAGACCTGTTGTTTTCCAATGGCAGTCGAGACTTTTTAACAGATGCAACGAGTTGGCTTGGAACAAATGCACCGCTCCCCCTCTTTGACTGCAAGGCTTTGCCTAACCAGCAGGAGCATTGCTGGTATTTGGGGCATGAGGACTTGTTTTGTTTAGGAGATCGTGCTTCGATCCAGCTTACGATGGTTTCTAATCAGGAACGCTACCTGGAATCCTTGCTGACAGAGAAGCTAGCGAATCCCGAACTGGTCGAGTGGACGTATCTGTCAGAGGGCGAATGGGTTTTGTTCGACAAGATCGAGGCTGATCAAAATCGACTGCGCTTGGAAAAAACGCAGCGGAAAAAATGGGAGTCTAGTCAAGTGCAAGGAATCGAAAACCGTTGGCTCCGCTGTAGAGTGAAGCTAGGCATGATTCATGAGTGGATGAAAAATGGCGGGAGCACCTCTCTGACCCAAATCCAGATGAAGACGGATTATTTGCCGACAGATGATCCGGAGGGCCTTGCACCCGACATGCTTTTCTCCAATGATGTGCAGGTTTCTGGGAGTGGTTGCCTTGCGTTTGGCGAGCAGCTCGCACCGTATGGCATGTTTTTTTTGTCCTGTGAAGAGGCGTTGACGAAGCCGGGAAGTACGGTTGCCCTGCGTTTTCAGATGAAGACAGTGCCTTATCCTGCAACGCATTTATCACAGCCGGAACCGAAATGGAAATGGATCATGAAGGAATCTTCCTTTGCCCCTCCTGCGACAACACCCGTCACGGTCAGCAAGGTGGTATGGGAATACTGGAATGGTAGCGGATGGATGGTGCTTCTGTCAGGAGACGACCGTGAGAAGCTGTTTGCTGGCACTGATTCGGATGAGGAGATTGTGGTTGCCTTTACGTGTCCAGATGATTTGCAGCCGACAACCGTGCAATCCCAGTATGGTTATTGGATTCGTGTAAGAATTCTTCAAGTGGAAGGCTTATATGGCCCGAATCCTGTATACATGGCCCCGTGGCTGGAAGATATGCGCCTGACCTACTCGTACAGCGAGTCGATGCATGAGCCCGAAGCCATTCTCACACAGAACGACTTGGATTGGCAGCAACCTGTCGGTACAAGCAATCATCAGGCTAGTTTCCAGCCGTTTTTACCGTCCGAATGCTTGCATCCCGCCGTCTACTTTGGATTTGAGCAGCCGCCATTACAAGGACCGCTCTCTTTCTACTTTACTTTTCTACCAATGGAAGAATCCCCAGGGGCTACTCCGATTGTGCAATGGGAATACAAGCGAGGAGATAGAGGTGCGACGACTTGGGCCAAGCTGCAAACGATTGATCAGACCGCTGGTTTTACGGAAAGTGGTACCGTACGTTTCGCTGGTCCTTTTGATATGGAAAAAAGCAAAATGTTTGAACGGGAGCGTTATTGGATTCGCGCCGTCAACGTAGACAATCGTCTGGGAGGAGTCGCTTCGGATGCACGACACCCCGTGCTAAGTGGCTTTTATCCGAATACGATACGAGCCATTCAACAGGAGACGATTCGCAATGAAATGGCAGAGCGGATAGCAGAGGGGCCACAAGCCGAGTACAGACTGATTCGACATCCCGTCATGGACGAAGAGGTATGGGTAGATGAAACAGGCTTCTTTTTGCCGAGTGAACGAAAGAGCTGGCTGGAGCATCCAGAAAATCGGGTGGACATTCTCTACGATTCTGAAGGGAACGAGCAAAAATGCTGGGTTCTGTGGCAGCGAGTTGAGCATCTGCACGATTCAGGCCCGGATGATCGCCATTACTGTTTGGAGAGTGCTAGCGGAAAAATTTTGTTTGGCGATGGCCGACACGGTAGGGAGCTTCCTCAAACCGGACTCGGTTCCGTGAGGGTGACGTATAAGGTCGGAGGGGGAACAGCAGGAAATCTTCCAGCCGGGCAGTTGAATCAACTGGAACAATCGATTCCGTTTGTCCAAGCTGTCAGCAATCCGGTGCCCGCGAGTGGAGGAAGTAATCGGGAATTGCTGACGGAAGCTTTGCAGCGCGGTCCACAGACAATCAAGCATCGCTATCGAGCGGTGACGGCAGAAGATTTCGAATGGCTCGTCCGTGAAGCGCATCCGGGGATCGTCAAGGTGAAGTGTTTGCCGAATCGGAACAGCCGCCTGCAAAAAGAAGCGGGGCATGTCACTGTGATCGTATTGCCCGCAGCGGGATGCTTCGGCACACCATTTTTGGAGCTTCGGCGTTCTGTCACGAACTATTTGCTTACACATGCGGCAGCGACGATAGCCTCTCCCGAACGGATTCATGTCAGGGAGCCTGTCTACTTGGAAATTGCGGTGACAGTAGAGCTGGCAGTGGGGTCTTTGGAGGAAATCGTGGAGGTGGAGCTGGAGACACTCGGCAAGCTCGCGCGATTCCTTGACCCGATATCGGGAAATCTGCACGGTGGGGGCTGGGAAATAGGCCAGCGTGTGCACTCTTCGCTCTTATTTGCCTTGTTGAAATCCGTAAAGGGCGTCCGCTTTGTGGATCATCTGACCTTGACTGTATTTCGAACGGAAAATGGGCAACGAAAGGAAATGCTCGCTTCTGAATACGAAACGATCGTACATGGGATTGTCACAGAGGGTGCGCATCGAATCAGCGTCCGCGTTCAAGAAGGGCAGGCTGCCTACCCACCCAAACATTGAAAAAGGAAGTGTGCGCTATGCTTCCATCCAAGAATCTGGATGATCGCTACTTTGAGGAGATCGTCGAACAAGCAAAAAACGCGATCCCCAAGCTGCAGCCAGAGTGGGGTGATCACCGTCATCACGATCCTGGCATTACGCTTTTGGAGATGTTCGCGTGGTTGATGGAAATGCAGCAATACTATCTCAACCGGATCACGGAAAAGAATGAACGCAAATTTTTGCAGCTCATGGGTGTACACCCAAAGAACCAGTCATGTGCGACGACGGATGTAACGTTTTTCGACGTGTCAGAAGAAGCGATCCTTCCGGAGAAGACGAGATTGTTCGCGGGGAATCTTCCTTTCGAGACGGAACATTCGCTTGTTCTGGTACCAGCCAACCTGGAGCGTGTTCTGGTTCATACAGAAAGCGGGACGGCGGATGTGAGTTCATCCAATGCGCATACTGGTGTTTCCTACTACGCATTCGGCCAGGAACCAAAGATAGGGAACAAGATTTACTTAGGCTTTGATCGGCCACTGCCAGTAGGGAAGGCAGTCTCGATTGGATTGCGCCTGTTTGAGGACTATCCTGTCCCAATCGCCCCGCTTACGCCCACAGCGCTTTTCGTTCCATCGGCTAGTCTCGAGTGGGAGTACTATGGACAGGACGAACGAACGCAAGAAACGGGATGGAGTCCGTTACCACTAGTCTCGGATGAAACGATGAATCTATCCTTTTCGGGACGTGTCCTGATCGAGCTGGAAGGGACAATGAAGCCGCTCATACTTTACCCCGCCAATGATCGCCCTCGATTCTGGCTCTGTGCGACATTGCGTGCAGGTCGATTCGAATTGGCTCCTCGCATGGAAAAAATCGAGTTGAACACCGTGAGTGTGATCCAAGGCGAAACCTTTAGTCAAGTGTGGGAGTTCGATGGAACGGGGCAAGCAGATCAGACGATCGTCCTTTCCAGTTCGTTATCGTATGAAGGCACTGTGGAGGTTCAATGCAAAAAGGGACAACAATGGCAAAGTGGATGGGATCAAGATGAACCAGACCAAGCCGATACAGGCGTATTTTCGTTTCGCGTTTCGCGTGACCCAGTACTGGGCACCACGATGATTGGATTTGGAGGTGCACTGCCTGAAGGTCGCAGAAATATTCGAGTCATCGCCTATCGGATTGACTTTGCAGGGCAACGGTCCATCGGAGAAAGCAGTGGATTGCCACATCAAGTGTTTCGGTTGAACGTCCAATCGATCTTGCCAGAAACGTTTGTTATTCAGGTGGCGCGCCAGGTCGAAGGCAGTCCGTTTCCCGTCTGGGAAGACTGGTCGCTGGTCACTGATTTTGACCGATCAGGCCCACAGGATCGCCATTTTATGCTGACTGATGCGGACGGGGCAGAAATTGCGTTTGGCAACAATGAGCACGGAGCCATACCCGAGAAACTGGAAGGCATGGCGGGTATTCGGATCCTATCCTGTCAGACAAGCCAAGGTGCGAAGGGGAATGTGCAAGGAGGCCAAATTACCCGATTCCTGCCACTCGCCCGGCAGCAAACCACCGCGCAGGTGACGAATCCACGTCCAGCCAGTGGGGGAAGCGAGCGCGAAACGATTGATCAAGCCAAGCGCAGAATGAGAATGGAAGGGAAAAAACCGCAGCGGGCCGTTACAGCAGAAGACTATGAGGCCCTCGCTCTCTCGACACCCGGATTGCGAGTAGCCCGCGCGAAGGCGATCCCCCTGTACAAAGTAGGGGAAATGGGAGCTTCCGAGCAAAACGCAGCCGCTCAAACGACTGTCGTCATCGTCCCATTTAGCGATCAGCCGACACCACTGCCAAGTGAAGGCTTCCTGCGGACTGTTCGCCACCAATTGGAACAACGAAGGCTGCTGACGACAGAGGTCCATGTGGTTGCTCCAGCTTATATCAAGGTGACCGTTTTTGCGACAATCGTGGTGGAGTCTGCGTTTGTAGACAAAAAGCAGATGGTGCTACAGGCATTGCAGCGATATTTGACACCTTTGGATATACACAATCCTTCGACTCACCAAGGAAAAGGCTGGGAATTTGGTCGGTCTGTTTATAAAAGCGATCTCTACGAGGTATTAAACCAGATCGACGGTGTGCTGTACGTGACGGATTTGTGGGTTTCCGCAGAGGGCACAGGCATCGTCAGGGATGAAGGGGGCGATATACAGATTCCGCGCCATGGGCTGGTGTACTCAGGAGAGCATGTTTTGGAGCTCGTTTTGGATAGAGAAAGATAGAAGGGGACAAACGGAGGAGTGGGCGTGGATACAATGAATCGTTTCTTTTCCCTGAACAATCCGTCCGATTGGCAGCGGGGGATCTGGTATAACCTTCACGTCTCCAACGAGGGGATTGTGCTGAACAAATCGCCCGAATATGTGATCGATCATGTGCATCAGGCTGGGACGACACATCACTCTCGACTCTTGGATTTTGCCATGGCACGCGTTGGCTCATTGCTTTGGCTGGATGAAAGCGGACATATCACGCATTATGATGACGGCAACAACTTCAAGGAGACTGTGTTTCGGGCTGGACGGGGGTTGTTCTCCAAAGACTCGTTTCTCGTCGCTGACGATGAATACGTGTATATCCTCGACCCCGAAGCAAGGCGAAAAGTCGGTGCGTATTCCATAGCCAACGGCCAGTGCGTTTGGAGCTGGGAGGAGGGAGAGGAACAGCGGCTTTTTCCTTTGGATGTAGGGCTGGATGAAGAAGGACGTCTTTACATCACGACACCTGTGCTCGTAGATCAAGATAACGAACGGAAGGAAATCGCGGCGGGAACACAAGTCGTCGTCCTTCGGCTGAATCGGGCAGGAAAAGTGGACGCTACATACGCGCATGAGGAATTGAGAGTAAAAGAGACAGCTACACTCCGTGAGATCAGGCGAAGAAGGTTGTTTCGCCTGTCCGTTGCCGAAGCGGGCAAGGCCTATCTCTTTTGGGCACAGACGAATCAAGTGTTTCGGTTCTCTTCGGAAGGCGCCGATGTGTGCACCCTGGCGATCCCGTCAGGCACCAAGCCCGCGGGATTTGCAGTGGGTCCAGGTCCCATTCTCTATGTGGGTGATCGGCGTTCCATCGATTCGGCTCATGATCATACCCGATTCATTTTGCGTTTTCAACCCACGGGGGAAGCACTTGCGCCGTTGACCAACTACCACGGCCGAGCAGACAAGCTCGTTTTTGATAACCAGCAACGGCTGTATGTTTGGGACGCGCAGAAAAATGTTCTGACGATGATGAGACTCGTCTCCCGAACGTCCAATCTGGATGCGACGGGAATACCGATGGGCATCTATTTCTCTCGTGCATTGGATAGCACGGAATATGAAACAGTGTGGCATAAATTCACGCTGGAAGCAGACATACCGGAAGAAACACAGTTACTCATCTCGACGTTTTCTTCTGATCGAAAAGAGCATGTGATTGATGGAGCCGTCCGCAATCTGGATGACGTTTTGCTGGCACCCGACATGGACTGGAGAACCAAGCTGCAAAGGACCGCCAATCTATGGTCAGAGCCGGTAATCAACGCTTCGGATGCGCTGTTTCATTCCGCAAAAGGCCGCTATCTATGGCTCAAAATCGAATGGCTCGGAACGGACCGCCACTCCCCATTACTCAGGCAAATGAGGATATATTCGCCGCGCGACACATTTTTGCGTTATTTACCAGCGACTTACCAAAGTGAACCTGTCAGTGCTGATTTTTTGGAGCGCTTCCTCTCCCTTTTCGGGACGTTTTACTTGGAGCTGGAGGAACAGATTGATACCATCTCGCGGTTGTTCGATCCTGATACGACACCCGGAGAGTTCGTCCCTTGGCTCGCTTCCTGGTTAGGAATGGGCAGGGATGAGCATTGGACAGAGGCACAGCGCCGAGAGCTGATTCGTCGCGCACCGGAGCTGTACGCTGAGCGGGGCACTCGTACGGGATTGGAAAAGATGGTTCAGCTGTATACCGGGGAGCGCCCGATGATCGTGGAGTATTTCCAAATCAGGGACATGAAGGCGATCCCGGAGCTACACGAGCTGATCTCTTCCTTGTACATGGATCATCCATATCAATTTTGCCTGATCGTTTCGCAGGAATGTGCGAAAACAGAGAGGGAGCAGTCGGTTTTGCAAAAGATTTTGGAAGATCAAAAGCCTGCTTTTACAGAGGCGAAGCTCATCGTTCTGCGCCCGGGCATCTACGCCGACCTCCATAGCTACGTGGGGATTAATTCTTATTTGACAGAGCCATCGTTCCTTACGCTTGATCAAAATTTGTCCATACCATACAACACGGTGCTAAGTGGGAAGGACCGCAGCAGACAAATCGATTATGACACGAGGATTGGTCTGGATGCAGAGCTGGAGTAAGAAGGTGAGATTTATACGCAAAGTGAGGTGTTCGAGATGAAGAATCTGCGTTATTTTCCACATGAACGAAATGTGTATTTCAAAGGGAAGCTGTTGACCGTCCGAGATTTCGAATCAGAACAACGCTATTTCAATGACAAGCGTCGACTCACCAATCGGCTGCTTCACGGGGGTGGAGTGGTATGCGGTTTGCAGGTGATCGCTGTGGACGAAAAGCAGATTTCGGTCGAGGCTGGAGTCGCTCTCGATTATCTCGGGAGGGAAATCGTGCTTCCTGAACCGGTGAAGCTGAAGCTGTCCATGATGGAAGGCTTTAGCAACAACGATTACGCGAAAAATGTGTACGTCTGCTTGGCCTATGATGAAAAAGGGAAAGAACAGGTCTTCTCCGTCTCCGAAACCGTCGAGCAGGAAATGGCTGAATACAACCGGGTGGCAGAAGGATATCGGCTTTTTATCAAAGAAGAGGCACCACATCCTGCATCCATCGAAGGGGTACAACTGGTAGAGCAAAGAGTGCTGCTCTATGCAGATCCACAGGTGCGCATTTGGCAGGCGACTCCGCGATACGTCAATCCGGGTGAAGTATTTTCCTTGCAGTTGCACATTGAGAAGACGGTACAAACGTCACGCGTGCAATTCGAATACAAGCTGGATGCACCAGGGCTAACGGTCTTGGAAAGTAGTGACGGTAGCGTATCCTTCTTAGAGCCTGTTGACGGGAAAGAGACCGATTATGTCGTCTCCATTCCGCTCAAGGCTGGCTGGGATCGCGGTACGGTAGAGCTGGCGGTGCTGGGTGGCAAGGCAGAGGTTCGACTCGGCGATCGCTTGGTGCATACCGATCTCGTTTCTGTAGGGAAAATCGAAATCACGTCAGACGATCTGGTAGAGCGGCTCGTATCCGATTACTACAATCGCAAGCTGGATCATGTGACACAAGCGAACGAACAGCCTTTTTTATATTTGGCAAAAGTATGCTTGCTGCAAATGAATGCGACCTATGTGATTGAGAAGGTTGTTCCTGTTCCGTTTGGGGAGTACGTGTATACGCCAGCACTTTTGCAAAAGCTTGCGTTGCGTGGACAGAAGGGAAGGCCAGTCGAGCAAGGCTCCCATGCGGATTCCTTTCGGGTGACCACGCGAGTGAAAGAAATCGCGGCAACTGACAAGCCGCAGTTCGATGTGAGCTACGATAATCTGGCGTCTGTCTACCAGTTTGAGCTGGGTCTGCCCCGACCAGGTAAGGCAAATGAACAAGTAGCAACGGGCGTGGTAGAAATACCAATTGATCCTTACTCCTCCAACTGGCCGTTTGGAGTCAAGATCGGCAATCGTTATTTTTCTGAGGAGCTCAAACATTCTCTCGGAAAAGGGAATGTGTATGTCAGTGCAGGAATCGAGGATTTTCATGCAGATGTGATCGATGAGTTGCTTTCCCAGCATGAGCAAGTAATGTACGGGCATGCCAGTGTTTTTGATGATTCGGAGTATGCGACAGATGCAGCGCATTTTGCCGTAGGGGTCATCGTTTATCCGCAGAAAGGAACGTTTCGGATTGGCGTACAGGTGAAGGGATCTGTACAGACAGATCGGGCGAGGATCAGGTGGTGGGCGATCAAACCGATGGCAGAGGGGACAGAAGATATAGTGATACAAGATTCGGAAGAGTAGCAAGGTTTGCTTCATTTTGTATTTATGTTACACTTTCTTAATGTAAGTACATATCAGCGATAGACGGGAGGAGATCCAATGGCAACACATATCACAGATCATTCCGTTTTGAACAACGGGGTGAAGATGCCCTGGCTGGGTCTGGGTGTCTGGAAGGCAAAAGACGGAAACGAAACATTGGCCGTCCGATCCGCGATTGAGGCGGGTTATCGCAGTATAGACACGGCAGCCATCTACGGCAACGAAGCCGGCGTAGGCGAAGGAATTCGACAAGCCGGGATTGATCGCGATCAATTGTTCATCACGACCAAGGTGTGGAATGCGGATCAAGGCTACGAGTCAACGCTGAAAGCTTTTGATGAAAGTATGAAAAAGTTGGGTACCGATACGCTGGATTTGTACCTGATTCACTGGCCCGTAAAAGGCAAGTATGTCGATACTTGGAGAGCCTTGGAAAAGCTATACCACGATGGATATGTACGTGCGATTGGCGTCAGTAATTTTCATAGCCACCACCTCGAGGATTTGCGCCAACATAGCGAGATTATTCCAGTTGTCAACCAAGTCGAGTATCATCCCTTGCTTACCCAAAAAGAGTTGCATGCGTATTGCAAAGAGCATCACATTCAACTAGAAGCATGGAGCCCGTTGATGCAAGGCAATCTCGATCATCCTCTCTTGGTAGAATTGGGACAAAAATACGGCAAGTCTCCTGCGCAAATTGTGCTTCGCTGGGATTTGGAAAACCAAGTGGTGACCATTCCGAAGTCGATCACACCAGAGCGGATTCGGCAGAACGCAGAAGTTTTTGATTTCACCCTCAGCACAGAGGATGTAGAAAAAATCACTGCCCTAAATGACAACAAGCGTTTTGGGCCAGACCCCGATCATTTTGATTTTTAAAGGGAAAAAATAACATAAAAAAGGGAAGCCGTAGCAGGTCGGCTGCCCTTTTTTTATTCCATTCTGTAAGCTGACAATCGGATTCGCTCTTTACTATGCTTTATTTTTTCGTATACTGAAAAGTAGCATATTCGTTTCATCAGATGAAACGATCGGAACATAGTAGGAAGCGGGTGTCAAACACTTATGGAAGAAGAACAAAAAGCAAACGTTCGAGCAGTCGATCGGGCTTTGGATATCCTGCTCTGTTTTACAGACGCGACGGATCTGGGCCTGAGTGAGATAGCGAGTCGACTCTCCTTGCATAAAAGTACCGTGCACCGTTTGCTGGCAACGCTGGAGAACAAAGGGTTTCTGATACGAGATGTCCAGACGGAGAAGTATCGACTTGGGTTTCGAGTTTGGGAGTTATCCGCCAATTTGTCGCAAAACGATGATCCAGCGACATTGCTGCTGCCGGAGATGGAGCGATTGCGGGATTTGGTGGAGGAAACGATCAGTCTGTATGTGCGGGATGGAAACGAGCGGATACGCGTACAGGCAGTCCAAAGCAAGCAGCCGATTCGCAGGGTGGCCCCAATTGGAGCGCGTATGCCACTCGCGGTGGGAGCATCGAGCAAGGTACTCGTTGCTTACGCAGAACCTTTCATTTTGCAGGAAGTCATCAGCGATCCGAATTGGCCTGACTTTGTGAACAAGGAGTCTTTCATTGAGCAATTGGATCAAATCAGGAAGCAAGGCTTCGCGACTAGCGTGGAGGAACGGGAGCTGGGGACAGCAGCCGTAGCCGTCCCGATATTCAACCGCAACGGACAATTGGTAGCGTCTATTGCAGCGTCGGGTCCTTCCAACCGCCTGACTCCTGAAAAAATGAGCCAATATGCGCCTTACATCATGGAAGCAGCCTACCGAATGGGAAAAATGATGAAATAACGAAGAAGCCAGTTGACACGAAAATAAGGTGTCAGACTGGCTTTGTTTTTTGAGGATCGAACTCCGTTATCTGATTCTTATTCTGTGCATGCCTTCTCATGACTTGTAGCCTTAACTGATTCAGGCAGTAAGAGATTCAAAACAGCAGCTCCCACCAGTAAAAAGACTGAGACATAAAAGGCCAGCGTATAATGACCCGTCTGCTCAAAAATCATTCCAGGCAAGTATGCCCCCAACGCTGACCCAGCCTGATGACTCAGAAAAAGCCAACCCATGACAAGTCCCATGGAGTAATTTTTGAAATGCTGCGTTGCTAGCAGTTGGGTAGGAGCTACCGTTGCAAAATCGACAAGCCCAAAAGAGATGGAAAACAGAATCAACAAAGATGGATGTGCGACAAAAAACAGGAGAAGTTCGGGATCACTCACAAATACAATCAAGAAACCGATTGAAACGGCTCGCAATAGGTATAGGGTCGCCAAAAATTTTCTACTGCTCCAGCGATCCGCAATAAAACCGGACAATAAAGTCCCCAGTGTGTTGAAAGCAGCCAACAGGCTTATGGCCGAACCGGTTACGGTTGTTGAAAAACCGCAAAGCTGGGTAAATGGGATCAAATGAGTATCCATCAAGCCGGTGGTGGTAAATCCGCAGATAAAAAAGGGCAATAGCAGGAACCAGAAATTCCTGGATCGAAAAATACCCCTGACTGGTAGCTTGCTGGCAGAGGCTATTTGGCTGCTTGCGTTCTCTTCTTCCCGTGAGCCCCCGATAGGATGCAGGCCTTTTTCCGCTGGATGATTCCGCAAAAGGAGAACCAAAACGGGAAAAATAATAATCAGCAGAAAGAGAGCAAAAACGGCGACGGCCATTTTCCAATCGAACCACTGTATGAAGAAAAGAGATACAGGAACCATCACCATTTGCCCAACACTGAAGCCTGCCTCCAAAAATCCGAATGCGACGCCTCGTTTTTCGTTAAACCAATTTGTGATGATGACACTTGCCGCTACATTGGAGGCTCCACCCACGCCAATGGACGCAATTACGCCATAAAGGAGGAACAATTGCCAGGGGGATGTTACCCATTGTGTGAACATCATGCTAAGGCCTACCAAGAGCGTACTGTATAGCAGGATGGTGCGGGCTCCAAAGCGATCGATCAGCCTGCCGGCAATTGGTTGGGAAATCCCATAAACGACAAAGCTTAACGCCGAGATGAGTGAAATGGTCCCGCGATCAAGAGAAAATTGGTTCTCCCAGGGTTCAATAAAGGCGCCAAAAGAAAGTCTTATTCCCTGTACTGCTGATAAAGCGGCAAATGTGACGAATAAAATAATCCAAGCATAATGTAGTTTCCACTTCAGCATCGTTGAAAATAGCACCTTTCTAGCTTAATCCTAATTTGGTCAACATGTTTTTAAGCAGTTTCGCTTCCTCCTCGCTAAAAAGGGAGATCACCGCGTTATTTACTTCCTCGGTTAGCTGATTCAATGGTTTCTCCAGCTCTTTGCCTTTCGGAGTTAGAAAAATGAGGTTTGTTCGGCGGTCATTGGGATCAGAACGTCTCTCAATGAGCTCTAATTTTTCTAATCGATCCAGCACGCCTGTGATCGTTGCTCCATCCAACCGAAGTCGCGCTCCCAACTCAACTCCCTTTTGCCCATCCTTTTCCCAAAGGGCATGCAACAGAATAAACTGCACAGGAGTTACTCCGTAGGTGGATAGTGCGGCCTTTTCCATTTGCCACACTTTTTGATATGCCTTTCCCAGTAGAAACCCATAGCAATCTTCAATCCGATCCATATGTACCTCCTTATTTGCCAACTTGTAGAGTCATCATAGGAACATGATAACACGCACACATATAGTTTGTACACAAATTATATGTGCATAAATTACACGTGGCCGATTTCCACTTCGGTTCATCTGCTTATGCGGGTTCGCACGTATCTGGCGATAAAAGAAGAAGAGCCTACGGACTCGCTGCAGGCGCGGCTGTATTGTTTTTGGGTTCCGGCGTGTTATTGGTCGTGGCTCTATGCAGCATATTTGGCGTAAGAGATCGTTCTTCGTAACATTTATGACTGACTTTCCCAACACTACTGCCGTATCGTCAGCACAAGAAGACGAGTTTTTTACTAAAATAAAAAACTTTACTTAAGTTAATTTATATACTAAGATAAATGAAAATGGAAATATGGAAAAAGGAGTCCAAGATGGCAGAAGCATTAACCCTACGTGAGAAAAAGAAAGCCAAAACCAAATTCGCCCTTCTGGACGCTGCCTTGGAGCTAATAGGCGACGGGAGCTTCCGAAATGTACTGGTGGATGACATTTGCGAACGAGCAGAGGTGTCGAAGGTCACATTCTTTAAATTTTTCCCGCAAAAGGAAGAGCTCTTGGTTTATTACATGAGCATTTGGCAAGCAGAGTGTTTCATTGAGCTGCAGAGTACTGGCAAGAGAGGCTGGGAAGCGGTGCGGCATATTTTTGCCAAGGTTACGAGCGATGGTGTGAAGCAGCCGGGGATCATGCTTAGCCTTATCAGCTTTTTAGCCGAGCAAAAAATGCACCCGAGTGTCCCGCTTCTATCTGATGCCGAATTGCATTTGCGCTTCCCCGCACATGAGGAGAGAGAAGCCATTAGAGCTACTGATCTGCATCAGCTTTTCCAAAAGTGCGTGCAAGAAGCAGCCGAGGATGGTCAGCTGGCCCTTCACCTATCGGAGGAGGAAGCCGTTATTTTGCTATTCTCGATGTTTTACGGAGCCTATCTAACTGCGCATTTGTTTCATGTGTCTGATTATATGGCGTGTTACGAACTGCATCTCAAATCATTGATAAGGTAGGGGAGTCGGATGGCAAAAGTAGTTCCGGGGCGTTTTACAGCACAAATGGAAGGATCTTTCGTCGTATTTATCATCGGGATGCGTATCAATCGTATGCTTGCGGTTCATAAGTGGATGCCAGTAGCCAATGCGATGGGAGGCATGATGCGGGAGTTGTATCAGCACCCGGAGCTAGGACTATTGGGGCACACTTCGCATTTTAATCTGCGTGAAATCACCCTAATCCAGTATTGGCGATCCTATGAGCATCTGGAAAATTACGCGAGAAAAAACCACAATCATTTGAGCGCGTGGAGGAAGTTCAATCAAGCGGTAGGAACGGATGGAACGGTTGGGATTTTTCACGAGACGTACTTGGTCGATGCAGGAAAATACGAATGCCTATACGGAAATATGCCTGTCTGGGGATTGGCCAAGGCGGGTGAGCATCTACCGGCTGTGGGAAAAAGGGAGACGGCACGCCGCCGTTTGGGCGGTGAGAACGAGCCAGCGCTTCCTACTCCTACTCAATAAGAGAAGATACCTCGGAAGCAATTACATTCTGTCGCAAACAAGCACAAGGTCGCCCCGCTTCTGCTGTGGGCGACCCTTTTGCCTTTAAAAGTCAGGCAGGCGATCCAAATTGTTTTCCTTGATGCCGTCTGGCTCACTCCGCAGAATGTCTCTCCCATACTTGTGAAACACGTCTACATGAGCCAGCTTGCCAGCCTTTGCATCGTTGAGTGCGGTGATATAGTCGAGCTCTCGGCCAGTGTCCGTTTTAAAGGCGATCAAGTCTCCATCTTCGTTTTTCCTGACGGCGACGATTTGCTCTTTTCCGGTATTCGTCAGCGGACTGTTATCTTCATTTTCCTGGATCGCCTGTTGTTCTCCGGCATTTTTGTACGATTCATAAATTTGTTCAAAGTTTCGTTGATCCATGTATCATCCCTCCTCATCAGTAGGGTGCCTAAAATGGGGGAGAACATGTATTCGTTTTGGCATTTACCCTTCCGGCAACAGATGAGAGATTTCTACAACCACCCCTTTTTCCAAAAAGAGGCGCGGGATGCGATTACTGAGGGTGGCAACGACTTCATAATTGATCGTTCCGAGCATTTCGGCAATCTCATCGACAGGAATCTCGCGGTTTCCTTGCTTGCCGTAAATCACGACTTCATCGCCTTGCTTTCCACTGCCATCTCCCAAGCTGACCATCATCTGATCCATCGTCACTCGCCCTGCGATCGGCAACCGTCTGCCTCGATACAGAACAAATCCCCGGTTAGAGAGCGCGCGCGAATACCCGTCGGCATAACCGATTGGAACCGTCCCGATGACCTCTCCGCGTTTTGCTATGTAGGTAGCGCCATAACTGATGGTAAACGGCGGCGTCAGCATTGTCTTCACATAGGAAAAGCGCGATTTCAAGCTGAGAGCCGGAACGAGCTTGACGCGATTGAGTTGGCGAATATAAGCGGATGGGTACAGCCCATACATGCCGATTCCGAGGCGGATCATATCGGCGCTGTATTCGGGAAAAGCAATGGTAGCGGCGGTGTTGCACATGTGGACGGTTGGAAGCTCGAAGCCTCGTTCCTTCAGATAACGAAGATACTGAACAAACAACTCGTGCTGCGCTTTGGTCAATGTGTGATCCGGTTCATCCGCAGTGGAAAAATGGGTGAAGATTCCGGTCCATGCAAGTGAAGAGCTTGACGTTAAGGCCGTCACGACTGAAAGCAACGCAGATTTTGTCCGTACGCCCAAACGTCCCATACCTGTATCGATGTTGATATGGATGTTTAGACGATTAGTGAAAGCTGTTGATTTGATTATTTTATCGGCTTTTTTGATCCAATCGGTCTGGAAGGCAGACAGTTCAATATTCCAGGCGATCGCCTCCTTGACACGTGAAAGGGGTGTGAATCCCAGCACGAGTATAGGGGCTACAATTCCCGCCTTTCGCAAGACGATGCCTTCTTCCAGAATGGCGACAGCGAGGGAAGTAGCCCCGTACTCAAGGGCATGGCGTGCTACTCCGACAGAACCATGGCCATAGGCATTTGCTTTTACAACCGCCATGATTTTCGTCTGTTTAGGAATATGCCGGCGTATCGCCTGAATGTTTTTCTTGATGGCATCGAGATTTACCTCAATCCAGGTTTCGCGAAACAACTGATTCATCACGAATCCCTCCCTTTTTCTAGGAAACAATCCCTCTTTCATGCGTATTCATCGCATCTTCCACTTAAGCGTGGCCTATCAGGAAGGAAACGTAAAAAGAGCAGACTGCCGAATACTCGGAGTCTGCCCTTTTTGTTGGGTGGGTGCTGATACGAACTTATTTGTTATTCGTTTGCTTACGCGTTTACTGGTTTGCCTTCATCCAGCAATTGACGCAGAACCGTTTGCAGGATACCACCATTGCGGTAGTAGTCTACGTCTACCATGGAATCGAGGCGCACGATTACTTCGAATTCGAAAGTGCTTCCGTCTTTCTTCGTTGCTTCCACTTTTACGCGTTGACCAGGTTGAACATCATCGGAGAGACCTACAATGTTGAAGGACTCAGTACCGTCGATGCCGAGGGACTTCCAGCTTTGGTCACCAGCAAATTGCAGAGGCAGAACGCCCATACCAACCAGGTTAGCACGGTGGATACGCTCGAAGCTCTCAGCGATAACTGCTTTGATACCCAAGAGGAATGTACCTTTTGCTGCCCAGTCACGGGAAGAACCAGTACCGTACTCTTTACCAGCCAGTACAACGAGTGGAGTACCGTCTGCTTGATACTTCATGGAAGCATCATAGATGGACATTACTTCGTCAGTTGGCAAGTATTTGGTTACGCCGCCCTCAGTTCCAGGAGCTACTTGGTTGCGGATACGGATGTTTGCAAATGTACCGCGCATCATTACATCGTGGCTACCACGACGAGCACCGTAGGAGTTGAAGTCTTTGCGCTCTACGCCGTTTGCTTGCAGATACAGACCTGCTGGGCTAGTTGGCGAGATGTTACCCGCTGGGGAGATATGGTCAGTTGTCACAGAATCACCGAAGAGTGCGATGGTGTTCGCTGCTTTGATGTCTGCGATCTTAGCGATTTCTCCAGCCAGGTTTTGGAAGAATGGCGGTTCTTGGATGTACGTGGATTTTTCATCCCACTCGTACAGGTCGCCAGTTGGAACGTCGATTTTGTTCCAAGCTTCGTTTTGCGTGAACACTTGGCCGTACTCAGCGCGGAACAGAGCAGGATTCATCGCTTTGTCCATTGCAGCTGCGATCTCTTGTGGAGATGGCCAGATGTCTTTCAAGAATACAGGTTGACCGTCTTTGCCAGTGCCGATTGGCTCTGTAGTCAGGTCGATATCTACAGTACCTGCCAGTGCATAGGCGATAACCAATGGAGGGGAAGCGAGGTAGTTCGCTTTAACCTGTGCATGGATACGGCCTTCGAAGTTACGGTTACCGGAGAGTACCGCTGCAACTGTCAGATCTTCGTCTGCGATAGCTTTGCTGGTTTCCTCTGGCAATGGACCGGAGTTACCAATGCAAGTGGTGCAACCATAACCTACTACGTTGAATCCGATAGCATCCAAGGAGTCGATCAGACCAGCGTCAGTCAGGTATTGTGTAACTACGCGGGAACCTGGAGCCAGGGAGCTTTTTACGAAAGCAGGCTTTTTCAGGCCTTTTTCCACAGCTTTTTTCGCCAGGATACCAGCACCCAGCATTACGCTAGGATTTGATGTATTGGTACAGGAAGTGATCGCTGCGATTACAACCGCACCCGTTTTCAGCGTAGCTTTTTCACCGTTTGGATAAGCAACTGGTGCGCTAGCTGCGATTTTCTCTTCAGAGAGACCAAATCCGCCTTTGTCGATCGGCGTACGGAGGCTGTTATTGAAGGATTCCTTCATAGCAGTCAGTTCTACGCGGTCTTGAGGACGTTTTGGACCAGCCAAGCTAGGTACAACTGTGGACAGATCCAGTTCCAATGTCTCGGAGAACACTGGGTCAACAGTCTCGTCAGTACGGAAGAGGCCTTGTGCTTTGGTGTAAGTTTCAACCAAGGAGATGAGGTCTTCTTCACGACCGGTTTGACGCATGTAGTTGAGTGTTTCAGCATCTACTGGGAAGAAGCCCATTGTAGCGCCGTACTCAGGTGCCATGTTTGCTACGGTAGCGCGGTCAGCCAGCGAGATGTTGGACAGGCCTGGTCCGTAGAACTCCACGAATTTACCTACAACGCCTTTTTTACGCAGCATTTGCGTAACAGTCAGAGCGAGGTCAGTTGCAGTTGCACCAGCATTCAGTGTGCCAGTCAGTTTGAAACCAACTACTTCTGGCGTTACGAAATACAGAGGTTGGCCGAGCATTCCTGCTTCTGCCTCGATACCACCAACACCCCATCCAAGAACACCAAGACCGTTGATCATAGTGGTGTGGGAGTCAGTACCTACGAGAGAGTCAGGGAAAGCAACCAATTCGCCATCTACTTCACGAGTAGCGATTACAGTTGCGAGGTACTCCAAGTTTACTTGGTGAACGATACCAGTAGCTGGAGGAACCGCACGGAAGTTGTCAAACGCAGTTTGTGCCCAACGCAGGAAGCGGTAGCGCTCTTGGTTGCGTTCGAATTCCAATTTCATGTTGTTGTCCAGAGCGGACGCGTTACCGAAATCGTCAACCATGACGGAGTGGTCGATAACGAGGTCAACTGGAACCAATGGGTTGATTCGTTTTGGATCTCCACCAGCGCGCTTCATCGCGATGCGCATCGCTGCCAAGTCAACTACAGCCGGTACACCGGTGAAGTCTTGCAGAACGATACGAGCTGGCATGAGAGGAACTTCTTGGTTTTCGTCGCGGCCTTTTGTCCAGGTCGCCAATTGTTGTACGTGTTCTTTGGTGATCGCACGGCCGTCGAACTGACGTACAGCAGCCTCGAGCAGAACTTTAATGGAGAACGGCAGTTTGGAAACATCGCCCAATCCTTGTTCTTCCAACCCTTGCAGGCGATAGTAAGCAAAAGACTTGTCGCCTACTTGCAGGGATGACTTTACTTTGTAAGCATCTTTGTTAGCCAATGTATACAACCTCCCTATAATATCTTGGAGTTTCATCTGGTGAAACGTTGTTTCGTTTCTTCATTACGAACCTATTATATACGATTTGTTTCCCGGCTTCTACCCCAAATTCATCATTTATATACAAAAATCACAGGTAAAGAAAATTGGATCAGAAACGTCTTCTTATTAGAAAGAAGATAATTGCACGCACTACAATATTATCCCGTTTATATTTCGTTTACATTCATGCAGTATCTTATCACTTGTAAGTGAAAATGAGGAGGAAAAAGGGGAGAAATGAACGAATGGAACAAACCAATAGCGTAGCGAAATGGGGAAACTGGCGGCCTTTTTTTCGATTAATAAGGGGAACAAAGCCATCCAAGCTAAAAATCGGTGTCGCATTGTTCATGAGCATCGCCACCACACTGGTGAGCTTAGTGATTCCACTGTTTACGAAGGATTTGGTGGACGGTTTTTCCCTGTCTACGATCACCACACCACAAATCATTCTATTGATCGTTGCCTTTGTCGCACAAGCCATTGCAGGCGGGTTATCCATCTACTTATTAAATCATGTCGGCGAGAGTGTGGTGGCCTCACTCCGTGAACGACTATGGAAAAAATTGCTCGTCCTGCCGATCTCTTATTATGATAACAACCGGACAGGTGATACGATCAGTCGAATGACCAACGATACCGGCGTTGTGAAAAGCCTGATTACGGAGCACCTCTCCAGCTTTTTTACAGGATTGATCACGATTGTTGGTTCTGTGGTGACCTTGCTCTACCTCGATTGGCAAATGACGTTAACCATGCTCATTGCTGTACCGCTGTGCATCGGGATTCTCATGCCGCTTGGCAGTCAGATGTACAAAATTTCGAAAGGTCTGCAAAATGAGACTGCCAGCTTTACAACTATTATGAATCAAGTGCTCCAAGAGATGCGGCTCGTCAAATCATCGAATGCCGAAACCCACGAACTGGGAATGGGAACAAAGGCAATCGGAAATTTGTTCCGATTTGGATTAAGAGAAGGAAAAGTCCAAGCCGTCATTGGACCGCTAATGTCCTTTATCCTGATGGTGCTGCTCGTAGTTGTGATCGGCTATGGTGGCATGCGCGTGTCCATGGGAGCATTGACAGCTGGTGAACTGGTTGCGTTTATTTTGTATCTGGTGCAAATTGTCATCCCACTGGGGCAATTCACACAGTTTTTCACCTCGTTACAAAAAGCCATGGGGGCAACCGAAAGAATCATTGCGACTCTCGACGCCGAAGAAGAAGATCTTTTGACAGGACGGACGCTTGAAAACGCGGGACTGCCCATCCATTTGAGCCATGTGAGCTTCGCCTATGAGAACGGGGAAAAGATTCTCGATGATGTCAGCTTTACGATTGGGGCCGGAAAAGTAAATGCGATTGTCGGACCGAGCGGCAGCGGCAAGACGACGTTGTTTTCCTTGGTTGAAAGGTATTACCAGCCAATCAGTGGAGAAATCAGGCTGGGCAATGATCCCGTCACGGATTTTTCCTTGAAGTCTTGGAGAAGTCAAATCGGCTACGTGTCCCAGGAAAGTCCATTGATCGCCGGAACCATCCGAGAAAATATTTGCTACGGGATTTCACGGACGATTAGTGACGAGGAGCTGAAGGAAGCGGCAAAGATGGCCTATGCGGATCAATTTATTGAGGAATTGCCGAATGGCTATGAGACAGAAGTAGGGGAGCGAGGCATGAAGCTATCGGGTGGACAGCGCCAACGAATCGGCATTGCCCGTGCACTGCTTCGCGACCCGCAAATCTTGATGCTGGATGAAGCTACCTCTAGTTTGGACAGCAATTCCGAGATGATCGTCCAGAAGGCATTGCAAAATTTGATGAAGGGACGTACCACTTTAGTGATTGCCCATCGCTTGTCGACTGTGGTGGAAGCAGATCAAATCATTTTTTTGGAAAAGGGAAAAATCACAGGTATGGGTACACATGAAGAGCTTTATCAAACCCATGAGATGTACCGGGAATTGGCTAGTCAGCAATTGCTCGTAAAAGAGAGGGTGTAGAATGTGACCACGATTATGGTAGTCGACGACGATCCGCATATTCGCGAGCTCGTCAGCGTCTTCTTGCGCAATGAAGGCTTTACGATAGTGGAAGCCGTTGACGGACAGGAGGCACTGGACAAACTGGAGTCGGTTGCCGCCCAACTGGTGATTCTTGACATCATGATGCCGAACATGGACGGCTGGGAGCTGTGCCGAAAGCTTCGCGAGCATTATGATTTTCCCTTGCTGATGCTGACTGCGAAGGGAGAGACCTCGCAAAAAATCAAAGGCTTTGAGCTAGGGACAGACGATTATTTGGTGAAGCCGTTTGATCCGCAGGAGCTGGTCGTCCGGGTAAAAGCGCTGCTCAAGCGCTACCGGATTGCCGCTTCGCATCAGGTTCAAGCAGGAAATCTCCTACTTGATCGCAAAACATTTGCAGTCGCCAGTGGGACGAAAACATGGACGATTCCACTAAAGGAGTTCGAGCTGTTGTTCAAACTGGCCAGCTATCCCGGGCAGACTATTTCCCGCGAGCAGCTGATCGAACAAATATGGGGCTATGATTTTGAAGGAAATGAGAGGACGGTAGACGTGCATATCAACCGATTGCGGGAGCGTTTTCCGGAAGCGATGTACGGCTTTTTGATCCGGACGGTCCGGGGACTTGGTTATCGTTTGGAGATTGTTGTATGAAAAAGAGGCGACAAGACGAACATTCCTATATTTTGCTGAAAAAAATCGTAGGAGTTGTGGGCATATGTGCTGTTTTTGCCTTGTGCGGGCTAGGTGCATACGGGATTACCACTCTCTTTTATAGCTATATGGGCTATCATCCCAATGATCTTGTAAAAGTGTTGATCCATTCCGTTTTGAACTGCCTATTGTTTATTGGGGTTGGGATAATTATTTCTTTCTTCACCATGTCAAGGCATCGAGGCAGGTTTCAACCATTGATTGATGCGCTCAGACGAATTGCCATGGGGGATTTTCGAGTCAATCTCGACATCAAGCTGGCGCATGAATGGGGGGAGCTGGTGGACGGCATTAATCATGTGGCGGAACAATTAAATGAAATGGAGAAGCTGCGGCAGGAGTTCATCTCTAATGTTTCCCACGAAATTCAATCACCGTTGACGTCCATTAGCGGGTTTGCTCGCGCCCTGCATAATGAAAGACTTCGCCCAGAAGAGCGCATTCGTTACCTGGAGATTATCGAGTCGGAAAGCAAGCGGCTGTCCAAAATCAGCGACAACCTGCTTAAGCTCACTGCGCTAGAGGGCATCCAGCATGATTTGGAGCGGAAGCGGTATCGGTTGGACACGCAATTACGCGCACTCATCCTCGCCAGCGAGCCGCAATGGATGGCGAAAGCGATTGAAATGGACATAGACCTGGAAAAAGTCGAAATCGTCGCCGACGAGGATATGCTGAGTCAAGTCTGGACCAACTTACTTGGCAACAGCATCAAATTCACGGAGGCAGGCGGGAAAATCAGCGTAAAGCTGGAGACGGTAAACGGTGAAGTGCTCGTGAAAATAACCGACTCGGGAATGGGGATATCCAAGGAAAATCAGGAGCGCATTTTCGAAAGATTTTTCAAGGCGGACTTATCGCGAAACAGAGCCAATTCGGGCAGCGGCCTGGGGCTGGCGATCGTGAAAAAAATAATCGATTTGCACCAAGCTACGATTGTCGTTGAGAGTGAAGAAGGGAAAGGTACCACGTTTACGATTACATTTGTTCAAACGGGATAAAAAAGCTGCCCCTTCGTCCGAGTGACGGTCTGGGACAGCTTATTTTTATTACAGGTAGACCAGTTACGCGCCGATATACTTGGCATGAAGCGAACGTGCCAGGCTGACGTCATCTGTGCCTTGCACGAGGACGCGACCATCCGGGAAAATAACGAGCGTGTACGTATCAACACGGAAACGCAGCAAAAACTTGTTCTGCTCGACTTGTCCTAAAGGGGAAAGTCTAGCTGCCAATGCATGCAGATCAAGTGTCATTGCAGCGGCGGGTGAGATTTGTACGGTGTCTCGACCGCAAAGCGAAACGGCTTGTCCATCTTGGGTATCCGGCTGCAAAAACGAAAATTGCTTCTGCCCACATGTCGGACAGTCGTCTCGGCGGGCATTGACCACCTTGATTTGCTGATGGCGGTTATGCCAAATCTCAAAGTGCTCCAAATTCGGATTGAGCTCATCGATTGCGCCTACTAACAGCTTGAATGCTTCCGTTGCCTGATAGGAGGCGACGATGTGAATGATCGGTCCGATGACGCCAGCCGTGTCACAGGTAGGCATCTCACCCGGGTTTGGCGCTTCAGGGAAAAGACAGCGCAAGCAAGGTGTGATTCCCGGACGAATCGCGGTAAAGGTTCCAGTCGCACTCACAGCGCCACCGTACACCCACGGAATACTATGTTTAACGCAAACATCGTTCACGAGGTATCTCACCTGAAAATTATCTGTCGCATCTAAAACGAGATCGACATCTGCCAGCAATTCCTCCGCATTGTAAGCGGTGAGGTCTGCGACGATCGGTTCGATGGTAACGGCTGAGTTGATCTTCGTCAGCTTGGCGTGAGCGGCGATTGCCTTTGGCAAATGCTCGGCTGCATCGGATTCATCGTAGAGCATTTGACGCTGTAGGTTGCTCGGCTCGACGAAGTCGCGGTCAATGATGCGGACAAAACCTACTCCAGCCCGAACCATATGATTGGAGAGAACCGTTCCGAGCGCTCCCATGCCGACAATGGCTACACGGCTTTGACCGAGTTTTTCTTGTCCACTGCGCCCGATCGGATGAAACAATATTTGACGGGAATAGCGAGTATCCAAGGCGTTACTCCACCTTTCCTTCTGGCATCGCAAGCGGATTCCACGGTCCTTGTTGATGTCCCTTCCACTCGCTTCCATCTTCCCACATTTCTTTTTTCCAAATGGGAACGATCTGCTTGAGTCGTTCGATGGCATAACGGCCTGCTTCAAACGATTCATTGCGATGCGCTGTTGCAACGGCACAAACAACTGCAATCTCTTCCACAGTCAAATGACCGATACGATGGTGCATCGCGACTTGTGCTCCCGGCCAGCGTTCCTCGATCTCTGCTGCGACCTGCTTCATTTTTTCAACCGCCATAGGCGCATATGCTTCATAGGACAAATACACGGTGCGCTGACCATGGGTGAATTCCCGAACAGTTCCGACAAAAGTAAGGATCGCACCCGCGTGCGGGTTGCTCACCAGACGAACGAGCTTGTCCGCAGAAATAGGCTCCTCGGTAATGGCAAAGCGCGGGTCTTCTTCTCCGCCGCTTACTGGAGGTAAGAGGGCAATCTCGTCGTCGGCTGAAATGACCTGATTTTTCGCTGCATATTCATGGTTGATGGAGACAAAGCAACTGCCCAAAAGCGCAGAGAGCGCAGGATATTCTTTTTCCACTGCTTGCAGAAGATCGCTAACGGTAGCACCTTCAGATAAGGTCAACTGTACTTCCCGGGCATTCGCACGTTCGGCGAGTCCGGCAAATAACAAGATCGTAATGGTCAAGACAATTCCTCATTTCCCTGGATGATACTACTCTCTAGGCTAGACGATATCATAAACCGATCAAAGTTGCCAATGAATGGGGTGTTACAATCAAGGGTTGATGCTAAGGGGCGAAGCCTTCCTGACTCAAATAAATCTGATCTGGGGGAAAAACACGCAATAGCCGATCATAGACGATCCGATAGGCGGAAGGATCGTACCATTGGTCCAGTCCAAGCTGTTCATAGAGAGCGGGAATGCCGTTTCTTTTCGTGCGTTTACCGCCGCTGCCATCTCCCATATAAAAATCGTCGACACAGACACGGGTGACCAGGGGACGCAAAATCTCCGGGAATGACTCACTGCTCGGTAAAACAGGGGCAATCGTTGCTTGTGTAGGGATGCCTGCTCCCGCCAAACGTTGGAGTGTTTTGAGTCGCGCTTGAATAGGGGGAGCTTGTGGGCTAAAGTGCCTGCGAATCTCCTCCAAATCGGTCTCGATGGTCATGCTGACGCGGACGCGTTCACCCAGCAGGAGCAACAAATCGGCATCCCGCCAAACCAAGGGACTTCTCGTCTGCACCAGCAAAAAATCAGGTGGATTCTCTACCATGACTTCGAGTAAAGACCTCGTTACCTTTTCCGTTTGTTCGATGGGCTGGTATGGGTCTGTACTCGAAGACATGAAGATGGTCACCTTTCCTTTTTTCTTAGCCCGCAAAAGCTCCTTGCGCAATAAATCGGCAGCTTGCTGTTTGATATCTACCCATGTGCCCCATTGCTCGTTGCGAAACAAAGAGACAGGCATTTGCCGAACATAGCAATAGGAGCAGGCGAAAGAACAGCCTGTATACGGATTGAGCGAATGGGTGTAATCCACAAGAAATCCGCTTCCTTTATTAAGGAGGGTTTTCGGCACTTTATAGGAAAGGATGCTTTTCATATGGGGCGTTCCTCACTTTGCATCATGAAAAATAATTCCGAGGCTGTAGCGCTTTCCTGAGGTAATCGTGCTGACACCGTGGCGCAGCGTATTTTTATAGTAGCCTCGCGTACCCTGCACAGGACGGTAGGATGTCGGGAAAATCAGACCAGCGCCTTGGTCCAAGGTTATTACATGTCCCCGGCTCTGCGCGCGCGGCCGTTGCTCCATCAGTAGAAATTCTCCGCCCCTGTAGTCCTTCTCCTTCTGATTCAAGGCAAAAACCACTTGAAACGGGAAGAACACCTCGCCGTACATATCCTGATGCAAGCAATTATAGCCATCTGTCTCGTATTTCAAAATTAATGGAGTAGAGCGCAGCTGACCCTGATCGTGACAGTGGGCCAAAAATTCAGGGAGGGTAGCAGGATAAATAGCTTCGCGACCAAGCAGTTCCAGCCACCGATTTGCAGTCTGCGCAAGCATCGGATAAAAGCCTTCGCGAAGCTCCTGCAAAAGCGGGGGAAGGGGAGCCTGATAATAGCGATACTCGCCTTCACCGAAACGGTACCGCGCCATCTGGATCGTATTGCGAAAAAGCTCATCCTGTCCGTACATAGCGATTAATTCTTCGCACGCATCCGCGCTTATTAAAGAAGGAAAAGCAGCATACCCTTGTTCATCTAGCTCCTGTTGCATGGATTGCCAGTCAAGTGCAGCAATCCTCTCTGTCACTGATTTAGCCATGCTTCACACCCCGATTTGCCTTTTTCTCCAGATCGAGCAGAGTTGTCTTCATGGGCAGTCCTCCGCGATAGCCAGTCAGTGAACCATTTTTACCGACGACACGGTGGCAGGGGACTGTAATGAGAACCGGATTGGCACCGATTGCGGCACCGACGGCACGAACAGCAGCGGGCTTTTCAATGATGTTTGCAATGTCGGTGTACGATGCCGTTTGACCGTATGGGATTTGGCGCAGTGCCTCCCAGACAGCAAGCTGAAAAGGCGTTCCAGACAGGTCGCAATCCATGGAAAAATGCTCGCGCGTCCCCTGCAAATACTCCATTAGTTCTGTTGCAAAAGGCTTTAGCCACGGATCGTCTTGCACCAGTGCACTGTGTGGGCGATGCTTTTCAACCCACACTTTCAATTCAGCAAAAGGCTGGTTGACTGAGCCGACATAACAAAGCCCGGAAGCCGTTGCAGCCAAATAAATGCTCCAATCCCCATGTCTTAGTATTGACCAGCGTACCGTCTGATCCTTCTTCGTTTCCATTTCCATACGCCTCCTTTGAGCTGTGTACGCACAGTATACCTCCAGCATCTGTTCTTCGTACGTTTTTAGGAGTGGATGAGCAAGATAACGAAACTACGCCATCTACATTCCCATTGCTTTTATCCAGCGGCGGGAGTAAGGTAGGAGAAGATAGAGGAGGAACGATACTCGTATGACTGATCAATTAACACATTTTAACGAACAAAATCGAGCGCGGATGGTAGACGTGTCTGAGAAGGACGTCACAAAACGGGTGGCTGTAGCCGAGAGCCAAGTCAGCATGAAACCCGAAACCCTCGCCCGAATCCGCGAAGGTCGAATCGAAAAGGGCGATGTACTCGCCGTAGCGCAGGTAGCAGGTGTCATGGCTGCCAAAAAAACGTGGGAAATCATCCCGATGTGTCATCCGCTGCCATTGACTGGCATCGACATACAGTTTGCTTTTGTAGACGAAACGACGCTTGCGATTACAGGAACCGTGAAGACGACAGGGAAAACAGGCGTCGAGATGGAGGCTTTGACCGCTGTAAGCGTAGCGGCTTTGACGGTGTATGACATGTGCAAAGCCATGGATAAAGAAATGATTATCGGTCCGACCAGTCTGCAATCCAAAACAGGCGGAAAAAGCGGCGATTTCCATCGGGGAGAGAAGTAAGCCATGAGGCAAAAGTGGGAATCTTATCCGAGCAGCATTCGTTTATTGGCGATTGCTGCCGTCATTTTTTCTACCGGAATGGCATGTATTTGGCCGCTGGTCACGATTTATATTCATAACCATCTCGGAAAGCCGCTGACTGTAGCCGGCTTCTTGTTGCTTTTAAATCAAGGCGCATTCTTGATCGGGAGTATTGTCGGCGGGATGCTGTTTGACCGCTGGGGCAAAATGCGCACCATCATTGTCGGTTCCATCGGCGTTATCCTAATTTCGCTCGGTTTAGGTGCTACGCAGGATTTTACGATTTATGTTGTGTTGCTTCTCTTGAATGGACTGTTTTATGGATTACTTTCTCCTGTGATGAATGCATTGGCCGTCGTTTTGTGGCCGGACGGAGGACGTAAAGGAATCAATCTGATTTATGTCACTCTCAATGTGGGGGTAGCTGCCGGTTCTGCGTTGGGTGGCTTCTTGGCCAGTGTGTCATTTGCCTGGACGTTTTTCGGCAATGCCATCTCACAAGTGATCGTCCTCGCTATGTTCCTACTCATTTTGCCGCGCCAGTTAAAAATGGTGGAACAACAACGCCAAAACTCGACGACTGGACAAAGCATGCCTGAGCAAGCAACTGATGATGTGCTGCGACAATCACAGCAAGAGCCAAAGGTGGTATGGGGAGCCTTGCTGCTATTATGCGGGGGGCTATTAATTAGCTGGATTGTGTATGTACAATGGACAACGGTGCTGTCAACCTATATGCAATCCTTGGGCATTTCCCTCCGTCAATACAGTCTGTTGTGGACGCTGAACGGCGGCTTGATCCTGTTTGGTCAGCCATTGATTGCCTGGGTCATTCGACGCTTTGCCCGAACGCTAAAAGCCCAAATGCTCTTGGGCGCCTATATTTTTGCCTTGTCGATGCTGATTTTGTCGCAATCAACGGCTTATGCAGGCTTTGTGGCGGGGATGTTCATCATGACGCTGGGCGAAATGCTCGTGTGGCCAGCGGTGCCAGCAGTTGCTGCACAGTTTACGCCAGAGGGACGAGAAGGCTTCATTCAAGGGCTGATTGCGGGGACTGGATCAGCTGGGCGGATGCTTGGACCACTGCTCGGCGCATTCATCTTCCAATCGATTCACGCGCAGGGACTATTGTTCGTGATGGCAGGCTTGTGTCTGTTGTCTGTTGCATTCTTCGCCTTCCACACCTCTTTTCATAAAAGAAGGCATCACGTGCCGGTACAGAATCAAGCATCTTGACACGATTTGCGTGCTCAAGTAGTATGATATAGACGAAAAAACAGTATATTCCGTGTGTTTGACTTATTCAGAGAGGTGGAGGGACTGGCCCTATGAAGCCCGGCAGCGGATCTGTTCCATGTATGGACAGATGCTGTGCCAATTCCAGCAGGATTTTTTCCTGACAGATAAGGACGTGACCAAGCTGATCTCCCCCTTTTTCTGTATGGAAAAAGGGGGTTTTACTGTATTGGCCCAAGAAAGGAATGGAAGAAAGATGCGCATTCAACCCGCCGATATGATTGATCGACTCCCTACCCAGTTTTTTGCGACCCTGGTGGCAAAAGTAAACAAGGTCATTGCGCAAGGCCATGACGTCATTAACCTGGGGCAGGGCAATCCCGATTTGCCGACACCGCCGCATATTATTGAAGAATTACAGGCGCAAGCGGCACAACCACTCCATCACAAATATCCGCCTTTTCAGGGACGCATGGAACTGAAGCAGGCAGTAGCTCATTGGTATAAGCAAGAATTTGATGTGGACCTCGATCCGGAGGAAGAAGTAGCGATTTTGTTTGGCAGTAAAACCGGACTCGTAGAGATTTGCCAAGTACTCATGAATGCAGGCGATGTTGCACTGGTTCCAGACCCAGGCTATCCGGATTATTGGTCGGGGGTTGCTGTTGTCAACGGACGGATGGTCATGATGCCGTTGAAGGCGGAAAATGACTTCTTGCCAGACTACAGCCAGCTGTCCCAGGCTGATTTGGATCGAGCCAAACTGATGTTTCTCAACTATCCGAACAATCCGACAGCAGTCAACGCACCACTTGAGTTCTATGAGGAAACCATTCGTTTTGCCCGAAAACATGAAATCGTCGTCTGCCACGACTTCGCCTACGGGGCGATCAGCTATGACGGGAAAAAGCCGGTCAGCTTCATGCAGGTTCCAGGTGCAAAAGAAGTGGGTGTAGAATTTTATACCTTGTCCAAAACGTACAACATGGCAGGCTGGCGAGTAGGTGCCATGGTAGGTAATCGCGAGCTGGTTCGTCTGATTAACCTCATTCAGGACCATTACTTCGTCAGTCTGTTCGGTGCAGTACAGATGGCGGCAGCCAAAGCGATGACGGATTCGCAACAGTGCGTCCGCGATCTCGTCACTGTCTACGAAAGCCGCCGCAATGCCTTGTACTCCAATCTGCATCGGATTGGCTGGCAGGCTCCGCCATCTCAAGGTTCGTTTTTTGCTTGGCTTCCTGTTCCAAACGGCTTCACATCTGTGGAGTTCTCTGACCTACTTTTGGAAAAAGCGCATGTCGTCGTAGCGCCAGGAAATGGCTTTGGCCCGACAGGTGAGGGTTATGTGAGAGCAGCTTTGTTATCCAATGAAGAGCGTCTCGCGGAAGCGGTTCAGCGGATTGAGCGGTTAGGGTTATTTACAAAAACAAAATAAACGCGAGGCAAATTGGCCACACTACCGTATAGATGGAGTGTGGCTTTTTTCTTCTAGAATAAAAATCATTCTCATTATTGACAGATAATGATTTTCATTATACGATGTCATTGTTGTTAATGATAATTAGTCTCAGCGAGAGCGGGAGGGTACCATGCGCTATCAGATTAACGGTTACACGGATATGTATACGGTGATCGCCAACGAGCGAAAAATCGGCGGAGCCATTGAAGCAGGCCAGATTCGCTTGCGGACGGGAGAAGTTTACGCCAATGCTGTTCTCACTCGTTTGGAAATGTCAGGTGCGCATTTTTGCTCGATCGGATTTGTTACGGAAGAAGGCAAAAGGCTGATTGTCCATGTGAATGATATCAGCATGATCGCTGATGCTCGTCACGTCAACGTATGTGAGCTGACGAACGAATGCATGAGAGTAGAGAAGTCAGCAGAGAGACTGAAGCGATTGAAGCGACTCTGTGAGCTGAATGAAGGCAGCTGTACGCCGACCTTCCAGGAAGAGGCACTGCTGTTGGCAAGCGATATCGGTATGGAAGAAGCGTCCAATCATGTCGACCTCTCTTTCCTTCCCCAAACAGAGAAACCACGTGTGTTCCGTATTGCTTAGGAAAATATAGCCCATACATATGGACCCCTTTTCGTTTCATACGAAGAGGGGTTTTTTGCATGCAGTGCGTGAAGACTAATGGTTGAACAACCGCTCGACATAGTCAAAACCTATCTGCTCATAGCTAGCAAAGATTGGACTTACGCTGTTGACAGTGATAAAACAAGGATAAGCAAAATCAAGGGGGAACGGAACATGGAGTACTCATTTTCAAAATCTGTCGAAGCACTATCCTCCTCGGCTGTCCGGGAAATCTTGAAGCTGACCCAAGGCAATCAAGTGCTCTCGCTCGCAGGTGGACTGCCAGCAGAGGATTCTTTTCCAATCGCAGAGATGCGCGAAGCGTTTAACCGCGCATTTGAAAAAGGCGCAAAAGCTCTTCAGTACGGATTGACCGATGGATACCTGCCGCTTCGAGAGTGGATTGCATCCCGCATGAAGCAAAAGCATATGAACGTCGGTGCAGATAATATGATCATCACTACGGGCTCTCAGCAAGCAGTTGACTTGTTGTGCCGTGTATATTTAGAAGAAGGCGATGTCGTTCTCGTCGAAAACCCTACTTATTTGGCAGCAGTTCAATTGTTCCAATTCCGGGGAATCAAAGCGATTCCGGTAGACGGTGATGCCAATGGGATGGATTTGGACGATCTGGCGAAAAAAATTGCCCAGTATCGCCCGAAAATGGTATACGTCATTCCTACCTTTGCCAATCCGACAGGAAAGGTATGGAGCCTTGAGCGCCGTCTCGGCTTGCTTCGTCAATGCAAGGCGCAAAACATTCTCATCCTGGAAGACGATCCATATGGAGAGATCCAATTCGATGGGGAAGCTCCGTACCGTTCCATTTTCTCACTGGATGAGCACCCGACCGATTGCTGTGTCGTGTACACCAGTACCTTTTCCAAAATTGTCGCACCAGGCTTGCGTACCGGATGGGCCATCGGAGATACACGCGTGATTCAAATGATGGTGAAGGCGAAGCAAGCAGTTGATTTGCAGTCGAGCACAATCGACCAGTACGCTCTGTATGAACTGTTGTCCCGTTTTGATCTGGAGCGTCACATTGAGAAAATCCGCGAGTCCTACAAGGCGCGCATGGAATGGATGCATGAGCTCTTGGTTGCGCAAAACTGGGAGGGTGTACAGTGGGAAAAACCAAGAGGCGGGATGTTCCTCTGGGTGAATCTGCCTGAGCACTTCGATGCAGAGAAGCTGCTGGCCCAATCGGTAAAGGAAGGCGTGGCATTCGTGCCAGGGAAGCCGTTTTATGCAGCCGAGCCGCATCTCAATACGATGCGCTTGAACTATACGCTCTTGAACCGGGAAGACACGGAGCTTGCGATTTCACGACTGGGCAAGGCATTCCACGCCTACAGCGAATCATTGGTGACAAATGTGTAATGGAATGCAAAAAGACAACCATTCTCAAGGAGCTGGTTGTCTTTTTTATGCATGTTTACTGGGATAGCTCTCTTTGTGCCCGATCCAGCCATTCATTTACAAGCTCTGTAAACAGAAGCGGCTGCTCGATCTGCAAATTGTGACCGGCACAATCGAGAGCGGCAAAAGAAGAGCGGGGATAGGCTTCGATGATATCCCAAATATCGCGATAACCGACAGACTGATCTTGTTTCCCCACAACAAATAGACTCGGATGGGGGAAGGGGGCCGTATCTAATGGGAAGGAGACGCCATACGCTTGTCTAATTTTCATGAGAAAAGCAGGGTCAGAAAGCATGTAGCCGTCGATAATCTCTTTTTTATAGCGATTCCACGTATAATCGGTAGCGACTACCGCCATCGACTCAAACTCCGCACGTTCCGTCTCACTCAACTGCTCCCATAGGGAAGGCTCCTCTACTAGGACGGGTTTATCCGGCAGTGTGCGTTTTTCTTTGTCAGGAATGACATTTGGGCAGATGAAAAGGGCACCCTTTACTTGGTCCCGGCGCTTCTCGATAACTGCTCGTGTAAGATATCCGCCGTATGATTCACCTGCAATGAAAAAGGGTTCACCTGGAATGAGTTGATCGATGAACGCGAGTACAACCTCCAAAATATCGTCCGTGGTGTGGATATGTTCGTAGTTTTCTGTTTGTCCCATTCCTGGCAGGTCTATGTAAAGTCGTCGGTACCCCGGACGTTTCTCAAAAATCGGTTCCAGACAACCAGTCATGCAGCGGTGATCAAGTGAAAAGCCGTGAATCATCACGACAGGAAAACCGCTTCCGATCTCTTCATAATAAAGGTTGACGCCATTGACCTCGCATCTCATAAAAAGCCCCCCAACGACATTTATGTCAGACTGTTTGGAAAGTTTGGAACGTACGTTCTTATTATAAGTGATCTGTTACATATTTCAAGGATGAAAAAACACACCCACAACGAGAAACGTCAATGGGTGTGTCAAAGGGCTTCCTATTCTTCTGTTTCTTCCAAGGTGCAAATGGCGCTTGGACGCTTGATACGCAATACAACGCACTCATAGACACGGAACAGACTGTTCATTTGTTCGTCTCCAAGGAATGCGGAGTCGAAGTCTTCCGCAATCGCCAGATCGAGATTGTGGCGACCAGTTGCTACCAATACGCCGGAACGGCCTTTAATGGTAGGGGATTGGAAGACACCATCTGTAACGAGATTGCGAACGTGCTCGATCTCAAGCACGTTGGTGCCCTTGTGCACGCGATGCAAGAGAGAGTAGAGCTCAGGAGAAACAACCAGTGCATACGGACCGCTATGGCCCATTTTCAGCAGCTTGTTGCGTGCTTCCACGATGTCGGCAAACGCATTGCCAGATTCCATCCAATCGCTCTTTAGATGAGTGAGGCGTCCTTTTACGTTCATCAGACCATGAAGGTCGAATTCCGCAGCACCGTTGAAGATCAAATCGTCTTCCATCAGTGCACCACCAGCAGCTGCGTTGGCAGCCGCGCTCATGTCCAAAGGCATGCCCAGTGTGCGTGCTTGGGCAACGTCGCGCCAGTAGAGCATGAAATCCTTGTACAGGATCGGAATCGTCATGCTGACACGGCGGCTAGGCTGTGTCATTTCCAGTGATTCTCCGCGCAGGGAGAGACCACCAAAACGGGATTCCTCATATACATCGTTGGTAATGGTTTGGATACCTTCACCCAATGGTCCATAAATATCGATAAAACGACGTCCCACTAGCTGACGGCGAGCCATGTCAACGACAGTTGCGTCCAGTTGATTCCATTCTTCCGTCGTCAAGGGAGAGTCTGGGTATTTACGAAGCTTGTCCATAGTGTAACCTCCATGTCATTTCAGGATTTCCGATTCTTTACATTCCTTTCAAGCTGCCAACTGTCAGTCCTTTTTTACCGGAAACGGCAGGGGCGGAATGCTTGATCACGGAAGCAACACCGTGAGGAGCGGAAGCAGAGGCTTTCAAATGATCTACTTGGTGAATGTCGTGCCCCTCATCGTGATCAGTGAGATCAGGATGAGCCGCATCAGAGAATCGTTGGCTCATGTTCGCCATGATCTCTTTGACTGTCAAATAGTCTGTATGCGTCTTTTCACGCATGCCATCTAGGAGCTGACGTGTTTCGTCATCCTTGAATTCGTACAAAGAGAGCTCCAGATGCTCGCGGAAATTGTGCAGTCCAAAACGTTCCAGATTCACATCGGACAGCATTTGCGAGAGGTCCCGATCACTGAGCTGATCCAGGCTTTTTCCTGCTGACAGCTTCTCCAGGTAGGGAACCAATTCCTGCAAGCGACCCATGCGCTGTTCTTCTTCTTCCAAAATGTGATGGTAATAAAGACGAGTGTGCTCGTCCGTTGCCGCATCGATAATCGGCTGGATAACGCCCATGAAGCTGTTGATGTAACCTCTGGTGCGATCAAAAATGGCGTGCAGCTGTGTAATTTCTTGCACCCTACGCCACCTCCTCATTCACAATCTATTTTTTCATTATACCGTTGGAAAAAACACCCGGGCAACACCTATGTACATTTTCTTATGACTGCGAAGGATTTGATGCGGTGTAATTTGGAAAAGAGAGCGGGAACGCTAGAGCGCCGTGGCTTTGCCTTTAGGCTTAGTCTCTAGTTTTGTTTTTTGACAAAAAAGTTATCATGGAGAGTATTGTCAAAGACAAATGGGAATGATAATATTTATCAATAAGAGTGATATTCATTATCAATTAGTATTCAGAGAAGAAAACATAAATCTTACATTCACCTAAATTTAAGGAGGTAACAAATTATGTCATCGATTTTAGTAATAGGCGGAGATCGCCTGGGCAATATTATCGAATTACTGCAAGGGCAAGGCTTCAAGGATATTCATCACGTAACTGGACGGAAAAGCTCGCAAACCGGGGTGAAAATTCCAGCTGGTATCCACATGATTTTGGTGTTGACTGATTTCGTCAATCACAACTTGGCCAAAACAGTGAAAAACCAAGCCAAAGATCGCGAGCTGCCCATCGTTTTCTGCAAGCGTTCGTGTTCTGCGATTGCCAAAGCTTTTGATCTCACTGCGTAAATACATACTCTCCAGATCGGGCAGACTACGATCGTGAGTCTGACACCAACGGAGGAATGTCGCATGGAACAGAATCGTTTGGGTGAACTGCCTATCGCACAGCTTACGGCCGCTCAGCTGCAACAATTAAAACAGGCAGAAGAACAAATCAACACAGAAGGTCCAAATGTATATCTTATTGCATTAGAGAAGCATTCCCCGTCCTCCTAGACGGGGTTTTTTTGTTGAAGCGTGTGCTTCTCACTTGAATACGTACTGCTCCAGTTGCATTTTGAGAGCGTCAATCCCGATAGCGAAGCCTAAGCATTGGCTGGATTGAATGATGAATGCATTGAGACCAACGACTTCCCCATTCAAATTAATGAGTGGACCTCCGCTATTTCCTGGGTTAATCGCAGCATCCGTCTGAAAAATTTCTTCGTACATTCGCTTCGCAACCTGCAATCGGCGGTTTTTAGCACTAATAATACCCGCTGTCACAGAATTTTCCAAACCAAGTGGGGAACCACCTGTAAGCATACAAACAAAATCAAGAGAAGTTTTAGTGGAAAGACAACAGACGCAGGTACACCTCTCGATTTTTTTGACCAGAGGCAGCGTCTGTTGCTTCCACTTCAACACGTTGGATGAGCATGCACACGAGTAAGCGCCGTTCTTTTTCATTTGCATACGACCAAATAAGGTTCCAATTGGAAAGAGCATCTGGATCAAACTGGTCTACACTTGAAAAAACAGAGTAAGTGCGTTCTCGTTCTTTAGCAGCCCGCTCCAATGTATTGATTTTCTCTCGTAGGTCTGCCAACGAAAGGAATCCCTCTTCATAAGCTTGTTCCCAGCGCTGCTTCCGAAATTGCAGCTCTTGCCTGGTTTCTTTCGCGGAGCAGGAATTCGACTGAAACAAAGTTTGAACCACTTCCTGCAACGCAGCAATTGACTCTGTTGAATGCTGCATCAGCTCTTGCACAATGGCTTTTTCCAAGCGATCTTCACGTATGGCTGGAGCATCACACGTACCAGCCAGCTTGTTTTTACATAAGTAGTAGCGGTGCGTGTAGCGTTTTTCCCCTTTTCCTGTAATCGTGGTTGTTTTCCCGCGCATCGAGGACCCGCAACGCGAGCAGTATAGCAATCCGGAAAAGAGGTAGCGGGAGCTGAGAACGCGGGGGTGGCTTGTTCCGCGAGCACTCATCCGCTCCTGCACCCGGGAGAAACAGGATTGATCGATGATGGCCGGGTGAGTTGCCTCTTCGATTATCCATTCCTCGGGGGCATTGCGTTGTTGATCGGCGTCTGTGTAATTCCAACGCAACGCGCCGTGATAGACCGGATTTTTTAACAGACGAAGCACGGCACTTGCACTCCAGGAAGCGCCATTTTTCCCGCGCAATCCGGAATGATTTGCCCATTCGGCGATTTGGCGCGGAGATTCGCCTCGATCATAGCGCTCGAACATGCTGCGTACGCCAGCTGCTTCCCTTTGATTCACGACCAGCGTTCCTTGCACCAGATTGTATCCAAATGGTGCAGGCCCTCCTGGTCGTTTTCGTTCTCTTGCCATTTGGCTCATCCCCAGCTTGACCCGTTCCGCCAAGTTTTCCCTTTCCCATTGGGCGAGAGCAGCCACTAAGGTTATAAACAGTCGCCCGATTGCCGTAGTCGTATCGTAAACCTCTGTGCAGCTTTTAAAATGTACCGCATGTCGATCGAACTCCTGGAGGAGCTGATACAGATCAAGGACAGAGCGAGTAAGCCGATCGAGTCGATAGACGAGGACGACATCGATTTCACCCGTTCGGATATCCTGCAGGAGCTGACTGAGTGCGGGGCGCTTCGTATCTTTGGCACTGACGCCTTCATCTGCGTAGACTGCTTGGACTTCCCAGCCTTGGGAGTGAACATACGAGAGCAGCTTTTCCCTTTGAGCGGGGATCGAAAATCCTTCACGTGCCTGATCCTCTGTACTGACACGTATGTAGACGGCCGTTCGCATTCCCCGTCCTCCCTTCACCTTGGGTTGCTAGAGTGTACAGCAAAAGGGAGGAGCTTATGCCTGACCACAATAAAAAACCCCGCTCATCCGTCTTGGACAAGTGGGGTTATGCTACATCCATTTTTGGCCCCATTCGTGAATGGAATCAATGACAGGACGCAGATCTTTTCCTTTATCGGTCAATTCGTATTCAATGCGAACTGGGATCTCTGGGTACACTTTGCGCTCCAAAATCTCGAGCTCTTCCAGCTCCTTCAGTCTTTCCGAGAGCATTTTATCGCTCATATGAGGAACCATTTCCCGGATATCTTTGAATCGTACAGTCCCGCGTAGCAACACATGAATAATCAGGCCAGTCCAGCGTTTTCCAAGGACGTTCATTGCGCATTCATATTTTGGACACATGTGTTCGCCAGAAAAATCTTGACTCATATCGGCGTCACCTCTATCTAGAAGCATTATTGTTGCCCTTTATTCTAACAGATTAGCTTGAAAAAAGTAAGTAACGAAAAACTGGAATGACACTTTATCAATGCCTGAGAGGCCAAGCCCGTTTTCATGGACAAATGTTTCCCTATTAGGAGTCCACACATACACTAATCGCGAAAGAAAAGAAGCGAAGAGGGTGTTGCGATGCTTCCAAAACGGGTAATCGGTATTTTAACCTGGCGGGAGGGGTTACGCTTTGAGGAACCAGCCTATTTGCGAAAGCTGGTTCAAACAGGGCAAAAGCTGGGCGCAGAAATCTACCTGTTTTCGCATCAGGACGTCAATGTATCCGCCAGAAAGATCAAAGGCTTCATCCCCAAACCGAACGGGGGCTGGATGAGTAAATCGTTCCCTTGGCCAGAAGTTGTCATCGATCGGTACCGACGCAGGGTAAAGGAGTATATCCGGCTGCGAAATAGTGATCTGTTTTTCTTTGCAAACAGTCCGTTCAGTAAAAAATGGAGAGTGACGAATCTGCTCGCTTCTGATGACCGCGTAAAACGCTGGATTCCGGAGACGCATGTTTACGAAAAAGGCAAGGTCCGAAACATGCTCGCACGCCATGGGCTCGTCTATGTCAAGCCAGGCAATGGCACAGGGGGAAGAAGCATCCTCAGAGTGAAGAGCAGCGGCAAGGATTATAGCCTCTCTGGACGTGACAAAAAGCATAAGCATCATGTAGCTCGAATTGATACGGTGGAAGGCGTGGAAAAATGGGTCAAAACGTGGGTAGAGAAGCAGCGCATTCGCGATGGCAATTTCCTGGTGCAGCAAGGCTTGGACCTGGGACTGCTACGCAAGCATGTCGTCGATGTACGGTTATTGATCCAAAAGGACGAGCGTGGGGAGTGGACGGTGACAGGGTGCGCAATACGCATGGGGGAGAAGGGCAGTGCTACTTCCAATTTGCATGGAGGAGGCAAAGCGATTCCCTTTGAATGGTTAATGTCCAGGCGATTTGGCGAGGAGCGTGGAGAGCTGATCAAACAGGAATGTTACCGACTTGCTTTTGAGGTAGCAAACACGCTCGAGGACTATTTCGGCCGCATGATGGAATTCGGGCTGGACATTGGGGTAGATGTGGACGGACGTGCTTGGTTAATCGAAGTGAACCCCAAGCCGGGGAGAGAGGTTTTTCGCCAGATGGGTGACATGGCTCTATACAAAAAGGCGATAGCCCGTCCTGTTCAATTTGCGCTGTATTTGGCCCGGAACAAGGCTCGTTTTTTGTCTCTTTGAATACAGATGGAGAACCGACGCTAATGACCCATTCTCCTACTTTTGTATGAGAGGAGTTGCCTAGTGGCAGCGGGTATAGCTTGCAGTCTGCATCAATTTTGATGACGGCGTAATCCCGGACTCGATCAGCTATAATGCGTTTGGCTTCAAACACTCTACCGTTATATAGCTTCACGAAAATGTTTTTGGATTTGCCGATGACATGCTCGCTCGTCAAGATATACCCTTTCGGATGAAAAAGAAATCCGGAGCCAAAGCTTCGTTCCATGGGTGGAGAATTATCTTCATGATCAATGAGGCTGCGAATTAACGAATCCACGTCTTTGGAATGGGGAGCATCCTCGGTTACGATGGAGACTACTCCCTCTTGAACTCGCTCGACAATGGGAACGAAGAAATTGAATGGGTGCAGACTGCTGCTGCTCACAGGGTACTTTACCCGCGTATATTGGGACCATTTTTTACTTTTCACCGATCTCTCCCCCTACAGCAGATAGGTATGTATCATCTTATGGGGAGGGGAGAGGGAAGGGACGCCCAATTTCTAGTCGAATGTATGGTTATATCATTAATTTTGATTGATATGATAAAGAAATAGCATTGGTATAATTATTTAAATGCATTTATAATAACATGTAGTTAAAGAATATTTCGAACATAAAGGCTAAGTCCTAGCCGCTAGAGAGAGAAAAAGAACGGTAACGGAGGATGCGAAGAGATGGATGTTAAAACGATCATACTGGGTTTCTTGAGCTATGGGGAAATGAGTGGCTACGATATTAAGCAAGCGTTTACAAACAGTATTGGGTTCTTTTATGACGCTAGCTTTGGTGCTATTTATCCAGCATTGCGCAAACTGGAGGAAGAAGGCTTCGTGACGAAGCAAGAAATCATTCAGTCTGGCAAGCCGAACAAGATCTTGTACCGAATTACAGAAGCCGGAAAACAATCGTTCCGTCAAGAAATCCAGACGCCTATCTTGCCGCCAGTCTTGCGTTCAGACATGCTGGTTAAGATTTTCTTCGGCAAGAGCCGCACGATCGACGAACAAAAGGATTTGCTAGAGGGCTGCTTAGATACGCAACGTCAATTGCTCCAACAAAGTAAGGCCTCTTATAAAAAGCTGGAAGTAAATTTTGACGAATATCAACGCTTTTGCTGGGAGTATACCATTCATCATCTGGAGTCAACGATTTCCTTTATGGAACAAAAAATGACTTCTTTGTTGAAACAACCAGCTTATTCCGTTTAGCAATAAAGCGAAGGGCTCATGTCTTGTGAACAATGAGCCCTTCGCTTCTTTTATTTATTTCAGGTTTTCTGGATTGAGACATTCGAGCTCTGGTACAACAAAACGTCCGTCTTTGCGGATCAGGCGATCGTCAAACCAAATTTCTCCACCGCCCCACTCAGGACGTTGAATCATAACCAAGTCCCAGTGAATGGAGGATTTATTTCCGTTAAACGCTTCATCATAGGCTTGTCCTGGCGTGAAGTGGAAGCTTCCGTCGATTTTTTCGTCGAAGAGGATGTCTTTCATCGGGTTTTGGATGTACGGATTCACACCAATCGCAAACTCCCCTACAAATCTAGCACCTTCATCCGTATCAAAGATTTCATTGATCTTCTCTGTATCGTTTGCAGTTGCTTCGACGATTTTGCCATCCTTGAAGGTCAGCTTGATATTGTCGTATGTAAAGCCTTGGTAAGGAGATGGCGTGTTGTACGCGATCGTACCGTTGACGGAATCACGGACAGGGGCAGTGAATACTTCTCCGTCAGGGATGTTGGCTTCACCAGCACATTTGATTGCCGGAATATCTTTGATGGAGAAGGTCAGATCAGTGCCTGGCCCTACGATACGTACCTTGTCGGTTTTCTCCATCAGCTCGACCAAGCTGTCCATAGCTTTATCCATTTTGCCGTAATCAAGCGTGCACACTTTGAAATAGAAATCTTCGAAAGCAGCGGTGCTCATATTAGCCAACTGAGCCATGGATGCATTTGGATAGCGAAGCACGACCCATTTGGTATGCGGTACGCGAATGTCCAGTACAGGACGCGCTAGCAGCTTGGAATGCAGCTGCATTTTGTCTCCAGGCACATCAGAGAGCTCACTAATGTTGTCGCCGCCGCGGATGCCAATGTAGCAATCCATTTGTTTCATGAAAGCCACATCTGCTTCACGCATGATACCCAATTGTGTTTCGTTGGCACCCATCAAGAGCTCACGCTGAACGGATTGGTCGATCAATTGGACAAACGGATTTCCTCCAGCTTCGTATACCTTGGCAATAACGGCTTTCGTCAGATCGGTAACGTTGCCAATAGAGTAAATTAAAACGTTTTCACCAGGCTTGACAGTCACTGAATAATTGACGAGGACGTCAGCTAGTTTTTCAATTCGTGGATCTTTCATAGGAAGGGGATCCCTCGCTTTCCATATCATTCTTGTCCATTGTACACAACTCAAACAGAAAAAAGCTACCCACTGTCGAGGGTAGCTTGCGGAGGAAACGCACTTGAAGGATTCGGTACTTCATGTATATGCAACGGCCTGCTGAATATGGCTATATCTTCGGGGAAGAAAGATTAGTCGCAGCTGCACCCGATAATAACCAGCAGGATGAAAAGAATCAAAACCAGAGTGAAGCCGTCGAATTCTCCATTAAAGATGCCGCTCATCGAATAAACATCCTCCTCATATGTGTGTTAAGCCTCTTGTGCTTACATCTACAACATATGGGTGATCGCATAGGACCGAACCGGGCATCCGCCCATTTTTGAGAAAATTTGTTTGGGTAATCTCTCGTTTTTCATACTCTTGTCGTTCTCGATGTTTATTATTCTGAAAAGCAGGAAAAGCTAGAGGATACCAAAAGACTTTGCAAGTATGAAAGGATGTTTATGTGATGCAAAGATCATTATCGAGCCTACAGCATGATCTGGTCCAAATTACGATTAATGTTGGAGAAGACTTTAAATCCATTGTGTGGAAAGCGCAGTACGATATGGACTTCAATACAGAATGTCTCTTCTGTTTCTCCGAGCAAATTACTGGCTACCGTGTAGAAGACGAAGACGGAAAAGCGGGGAAAGTCGCTGTTTGTCCGCATTGTGAAAAAGTAAACGCGATCTATGCGTGAGATTGAAGTTTAATGTTTAAAAGAAAGACGATGCTGATTGTTGGCACCGTCTTTTTTCTTTCAAGTTTTAGTAAGGTACCGATGTGCTAATAAAGCTGGTGAGAAGAAAAAGCACAGGGCTCGTAGACCTTGACAACGCCTACCCAGTCGGAACTTCAAAAAGGGGACCCGGTTGTCGAACACTTCTTCCCTGAGAAACATCCGCCCGTAGGGTGGCTTTGGATCGACGGTCCCCTTTTTGAAGTGGAGACGGACAGTCAATCCCCCTTGTGGGCGTGTCAGAGTCGAAGAGAACTGTGCTTTTTCTTCTTCTCCACTATGTTGACTCTAGTTTATATCTGGCTCTATATCCACCAAGTACCACCTGCTCTCTAGCAGGATTGAAAGGAGGACCCTCGAATAGTATGAGAGACATACATAAGTAGATAGGTAGGGGTGAACACCGTGCAAAAGAGATGCACCCGCTGTGGGAACGAAATGGAGATCGAGCTGCGCAACGTCGTGTACCGGAAACGAGTTAAAATCATGAATGTACCTGTACAAGTCTGCGTGGACGAAGACTGTGACCATTCCCAAGTGGTAGATGTGATTAAGGATGATTTGAAGTCACTCATGGAGGAACTGGGCCAACATCCGCAGCGTCAGGCAATCGAATTCGAAGAAGTGTCAGAGTTATCCAACTTATTGGTATTGATTGCTAATGAGAAGGTGAATTCGACCGTAAGAGAACTACTTGGTGAAAAAGTCAACGAGCTATTGGATCTGTTTTTGTTGGCGCAGTCCCTTGGCGATGAAAAATGGATGCTGGAGCTACGCGAACGTCTAACGAAAATCATGGTGTAAGGATTAAGAGATGCCTAGAAGATAGGTATCTCTTTTTTCATTTCTCCACGGCACCGCAAATGTAGACTTTGCTGCTTGGACTTATGTATACTGGTAGGCACATGAGATAAGGAGAGATGAACATGTCACAGAAACAGCTTCACTCCATAGAAGAACTGGATGAGTTCGTAGCGAAAAATGGGAAAAAGCTTTTGTTTAAGCATAGCACGATCTGCCCGATCAGTACGTCTGCCTATGAAGAGTTTCAAACGTATTTGCAGGACAATCAAGTGGAATCTGCGGTCATTCTGGTACGGGAAGATCGACCTGTCTCCAACGCCGTTGCGGATCGTTTTTCCATCAAGCACGAATCCCCGCAAATCTTTTTGCTGGAAGACGGAGAAGTAAAGTGGCACACGTCTCACTGGAAAATTACAAAAGACGCGATTAGCCAGGCGCTCAACCTGTAATCAAAAAGCCGGGACACCCGATAAGCGAGGTGAGACCGGCTTTTTGCATGGAGAAAAAGAGCATTGGAGAAACTATTCCCAGAATAGCTCCAACTTGTCTCCACTTTTCAATTCTGTCTGGAAGTTGGCTTGTTCGCCGTTGACGAGCATCACAAATCCAGAGATACTCTCACGGTCGGGCTTTTCCAAGGAAACATCGACGAAACGGAAGACGTCGCTAAACACAGGTGTTGACGCAGGTGAGGACTTTACTATGATGTCGGCACCTTCGCTCACAGGATCAGAGGCATTCGCCGCTTTTCCGTCTACCGTAATCGTTATCTGTGCGACAGGCAATACGACCCGTTCACCATTGAAGTGGACGATCATTGTCTCCTGTACCCATTCTTCCAAGGGAATGACATCTTGTATAGGAGGGGCGGGGATTTCATCCAGTCGATAGACGAGGACATCACCTTGTCGGATGATATCTGTCAAAGCTGCTGGTCTTCCGTTCAGCTCGATCACCTCGACACGGGACGGAATCGAATAATCTTGTCCATTCATAGAAAAACGCAAGCCTGATTCCGTTGACGTTTTCAGTTCGGCGAGCTCCAGTACTTCATAGACAGTGCGAGGAAGGCGGATGTCCACCTCGGCACGATCTGTGATCAACGTATCGAGAGTAGCAGTCGCTCCATTAACATGTACGACTGGACCGAGCGAGTAGGGACGATCATTACAGACTACTTCAAGCGTGTCCAGCTCATCGAATAAATCTTTGGCAAACACACGTGCATCCTCGCCATTTGTACCAGCCACTACGGTGATTTGGTCCCCGTCATTGATTGGCGTGTCGAGACTGACGCCCTCTCCGTTGCGCTGAATCACTGGCGCTGTACCATGACCACCTGGAATCATTTTCATCCGTCCGTTTACGGTGACGGTCATCGCCAATCCGGGGCGACCATACAGACGTCGGATATCCAGTCCGGATGCAATGAGCGCATCACCCAACGTCATTTTTCGCAAGTCGAATATGCGCACAGGAGTGTCATTGACTGTAACCGTTACATAGCGCAATGGATGACGTCGAGCAGCAACAGCAATGCCGACTGGCGTTACAAACTCAGGTCCACTGAGCCCAGGATTGTCTCCGACGTATTGTTTAATCGCATCGCCGCCTCTAACGGCAACACGGGCGGCAGGAATATTCAAGACCTGAGCGACTTTTCCAGTAAGCCCAGGGGTGAGGCTGCCACCGCCGATCAGCATGACCGCTTGCGGAGCTTTTCCGTTGAGCTCCAATATTTTGAAGGCAATTTTATCAGCGAGCTGTTGGATGTCTGCTTCAATCGCACTGGTTACCTCGGCAGCGCTCATCGTATGCTCCATGCCGAGAATGTCGGTGAAGGTGACGGACTCCTCAGTGGATAAGAGACGCTTCACTTCTTCTGCCATCGGAAAATCCATGAGAAAGGCGTTCATGAGCGCATCCGTGATTTCATCGCCTGCAATAGGAACCATGCCGTAAGCAGTAATGGCCCCTTCCTCAGTCAACGCTACGTCAGAAGTACCTGCTCCAATGTCGACCAAAGCGATATTCAGTCGGCGCATCGTCACAGGAATCAGGACATTAATGGCCGCAATCGGCTCAAGCGTCAATGCCTGCATTTCCAGATCGCATCGTTTCAGAGCAGCGATCAGCGAGTCGACAACCACCCGTGGAAGGAAAGTGGCGATCACATCTGCGCTTGCTACGTCACCCCGCTGATCAATCAGACTCCCGATCAACTCTCCATCCAGATGGTAATGGACGACGCTGTAACCCACGCAATAATAGCGGGTGACGTCTTGGTCCTTTAGCTCCTGGGCTAATGCGGCTTGGGCCTCCTGTACAGCGGAAAACTCCAAAGCAACAACATCTTCACGCGAGATGAAGGCATGTCTGGCTAAGGGCATATCCACACGTACGCGGCGGGTTCGCAATGACCGACCGGCAGCAGCGACCGCTACCTGATGCAGCTTGCCGTATTTCCCCTCCAGCTCTTCTTTTATTTGTTGAATCACCTTAGCTACGGCGACAATATCGTGAATTTGCCCATCGAGCATGGAGCGTTCATCGTGCTCTCGAATGGCGCAGTCCAGTACGCGGTATTGCTCGCCGGTCGTTTCCACGATCAGGCCGACGACGCTGCGCGTTCCAATATCTAATGAAAAAATAAGCTCAGGGGCTGTGATGTCAGACAAAAGTAGGTCACTCCTTGTAAGAGGTTGTTCATGAAGTCTTTACAATACTTATCGGTAATTTTGGTCTGTATCGGAAAGGAACAATCGCTTTTAGCTAGAACATATATCCAAAACTATTCGATTTGAAAGGGAAAGAATCCTGTCGAATCAAGGAATCTTCTTCGTTTTGACGAATAATTGGAAAAGATAAAAAAACAGAAAAAATTTACTTTCGCGCTTTTTGGCGCTAAACTGCTGACAAGGGTCTTTGAATCGATTATAATTACCCTAATTTATCGATAAATCCCCATATAAAAAGAGGAGAGTGGAGAGAGATGGCACACGATCAAATCGAAACCATGCGCAAGCAGATAGACGAGATCAACCTGCAAATTCTTGAATTGATCAACAAACGAGCTACCTTGGTTCAAGAGCTCGGCAAAGAAAAAGAAAAACAGGGCAGCAACCGTTTTGACCCAGAACGTGAGCGCCAAATGCTCAATCTGCTCGTGGAAAACAATAAAGGTCCTTTCAATGACAATGCTATTCGTCATTTGTTCAAGCAAATATTCCAAGTTTCCTTAGATCTGCAAGACGACGATAAGAAAAAAGTACTCCTCGTTAGCCGTAAGAAAAAGGCAGAGGATACGGTTATCACGGTAAAAGGCGTAGAGTTCGGAGGAAAAAATCCGATTCTGATCGCAGGTCCTTGCTCCGTGGAAAGCTACGAGCAAGTAAGAGCCGTAGCAGAAAACCACGCAAAACGCGGACTGCGCACATTGCGCGGCGGTGCGTACAAGCCTCGTACCTCGCCATACGACTTCCAAGGTCTGGGTGAAGAAGGCTTGCAAATTCTCAAACGCATCGGGGACGAATTCAACCTCGTAACGATCAGTGAAATCGTGACGCCAGCAGATCTAGAGATGGCGACAAAATACATCGATGTCATCCAAATCGGTGCTCGCAATATGCAAAACTTCGAGCTGCTGAAGGCGGCAGGTCGTGTGAACAAGCCGATCCTCTTGAAGCGTGGCCTCTCCGCTACGATTGAAGAGTTCATCTACGCGGCAGAGTACATCCTGTCCGAAGGGAACTCACAAGTCATGCTGTGCGAGCGTGGAATTCGCACGTATGAAAAAGCGACACGCAATACGCTCGATATTTCTGCGGTACCACTCCTCAAGCAAGAGACGCACTTGCCAGTGTTTGTAGACGTGACGCACTCTACAGGTCGTCGTGATCTGCTCTTGCCTTGCGCGAAAGCAGGCTTCGCAGTCGGTTCTGACGGAATCATGGTAGAGGTTCACCCAGATCCAGATGTGGCACTGTCTGATGCGAAGCAACAGTTGAACATTCCGCAGTTCAACGAGTTCGTTGATGAACTGCTTGCTTCTGGCCTGTACAAAGACGAGAATGTGGCAACGAGAGTATAAGAATACCTTTCGGGTACGTTTTGAAGGTCCTTCCTGCGCGCGGGAGGACCTTTCTCATTTGACGAACCATTGGCGACCAAGTAAGCTAGAATTACGTGCTGATATTGGTGAAGGAGGATAGGCCATATGGAAGACAACCATCAATGCTGCTCGACGGATCGTTCCACTGAAAGGCCGGATAAAATCAAGTCTAATCTCATCTCCCGTCTGAATCGGGTAGAGGGACAAGTTCGCGGAATTCGTGGAATGGTAGAAAAGGATGTCTACTGCGACGACATTCTCAATCAAATTGCAGCGGTGCAGTCTGCACTGAATGCGGTTGGGAAAATGCTCCTCGAAGGACATATGAAAAGCTGTGTGATGGATCGCATTCAGCAAGGCGATCATGAAGTGATTGATGAGCTATTGAAAACGATGAACAAACTCATGAAATAACGGGTGCACAAGCCGTCAAAAACGATTGCAACGGCATACGGCTTGTCGTATCATAGGTGCATATATTTATGAAAACGCTTATGAAAACCAAAAAATAGGGAAAAGTGAGGGTGCATGATGCCGGTTACTATATACGACGTAGCAAGAGAAGCGGGGGTGTCGATGGCGACAGTTTCCCGTGTAGTCAACGGGAATCCCAACGTAAAGCCTTTGACCCGAAAAAAGGTATTGGCTGCGATTGAGCGCTTGGGATATCGACCAAATGCGGTTGCTCGTGGACTCGCCAGCAAAAAAACGACAACAGTTGGTGTCATCATCCCGGATATCTCCAGTTTGTTTTTCTCCGAATTAGCGCGGGGGATTGAAGATATCGCTACCATGTACAAATACAATATCATTCTGTGTAACTCTGACCAACGGATGGAAAAGGAATTGCAGCTCATTAATACTTTGCTCGAAAAGCAAGTGGACGGGCTTCTGTTCCTGGGGGCAGAAATCAAAGAAGATCATTTGCAGGCATTAACAAGCACGTCTGTACCGACTGTACTCGCTGCGACTCGCGATGCGGACAACGTACTCCCGTCGGTAAGCATTGACCATTTCCAAGCTGCATATGATGCAACAGAGGCATTGGTTGCACGCGGGCACAAGCGCATTGCGATGATCGCGGGTCCTGCAAACGATCCATTGGCAGGGTTGATGCGCTATGAAGGCTATAAAAAGGCGTTGAAGGATGCGGGTATCGAGCTGGATGAAGAGCTGATTGCCACAGGCAACTACTTTTATGAATCGGGCTTGTCCACTACAAAAGGGTTTCTTGCCCTTAAAAATCCGCCGACGGCGATTTTCGCTGCGAATGATGAGATGGCTATTGGCGCGATCCACGCCATTCAAGACTCTGGCTTGAACGTGCCAGGTGACATCGAAGTAATTGGTCACGATAATATTCGTCTGGTTGAAATGGTGCGTCCGCGACTGACTTCTGTCGTACAGCCCATGTATGATATTGGTGCGGTGGCGATGCGCCTGTTGACCAAGTACATGAATAACGAGAATGTCGAAGAACATGTCGTGCTGCTGCCGCATCGAATTGAGTATCGGGAGAGCACAAAACCCGAGCAAGCTTGATCGAAACGGAACGTTGGCAATTGACAGCAAGAGGGGGATGGGAAATGCGTTACGGAATTATCGGCGCGATGGATGAAGAAATCGCGCTTTACTTGGAAGCGATGCAAGAGACGACTACTGCCACCAAAGCAGGCATTACCTATTACACAGGTAAAATGGAAGGCAAGGATGTCGTGCTGTGCAAATCAGGTGTCGGCAAGGTGAATGCTGCCGTGACGACGCAAATCCTCATTGATTCCTTCCAAGTGGAACGTGTCATTTTCACAGGTGTGGCAGGAGCCGTTCACCCTGAATTAAATATTGGTGACATTGTGGTTTCGACGGATTGCATCCAACATGATATCGATGTGACACCACTTGGCTTTGAGCCAGGGCAGATTCCGTTTACAGAGCAATGGACCTGGCAGGCGGATGCTGAGCTGATGCAGCAAGCGATCGATGCGGGCAAGGAGCTGGAAGCGGGAGTTCAAGTAGTGAGCGGTCGTATCCTGTCTGGTGACCAGTTTGTTGCCAGTCGGGAAAAGGTTCAATGGCTATATGAGCAATTTGCAGCACACTGCACCGAAATGGAAGGGGCATCTGTAGGACAAGTATGTGCGATGAATGGCGTGCCGTTTGTCGTAGTTCGCTCGATGTCGGATAAAGCAGACGGCTCCGCGCATGTAAACTTCGTGGAATTTACCAAGCTGGCTTCCCAACGCTCCTACGCCATTGTCCGTAACATGCTGACAGCACCACAAGCAGCGACAGCTGCGGGAGTGATTGTCTACTCGACGAAAAACTGTGTGGATTGTGACATGGTTAAGAATTGGCTGACAGCAAAAGGTGTTTCCTTTGAAGTGCGCGATGTCATGACGAGTCGTGCCTATCAAGAGGAAGTAGAGCGCTTTGGCTTCATGGGTGTGCCTGTAACAGTCGTAGGAGACAAAGCGGTAAAAGGCTTTGCACCGTCTGAGCTGGAAGAGCTAGTGAAATAAGAGTTTGGAATAGAAAAAGCGTGCTGACCAGTACCCAAAGGTACGAGGGCAGCACGCTTTTTTTCGGTAGAGGTTTTCTTACTTCTCTGATCCAGTAGGTGCGTGCAGCATCGCACGTTCTAACGTAAGCCGATTTTTTTCCGTGATCTCTGCTCGTCGTGGGATTGTTGGGAATGGTTCGTCAAAAAGCCGTGGTGGCAAGGGTAAATCTGTCTCAGGTTGCCAGCGCTTGAGCCAGGCTTCGGGAAGAGAACCGTCCGTAAGAGGCTGGTCGCTCATCTCACTCCATACCAGTGTCCACGCCCGCGGCACCACCCGCCAAATATCGTAACCCCCGCCGCCTACTGCAATCCAGCGACCGTCACAATATTCATGAGCGAGACGGTGAGCAAGACGAGGAATCGCTTGATAAATTTTCATCGAGCAAGACAAATGGGTGAGGGGATCGTACGCATGAGCGTCACAACCATTTTGGGTCAGGATGACATCAGGCTTGAAGCCAGCCGCTAGCTTTGACACCAGCTCATCATATACTTCCAGAAAAGAATCGTCTTCTGTAAAGGCATCGAGCGGAACGTTGACAGAATAACCATAACCGCTTCCATCTCCACGCTCAGACAAATTTCCTGTTCCCGGGAATAAATACTTTCCTGTTTCGTGAATGGATACAGTTAGTACATGAGGGTCATCGTAAAACGCCCATTGTACCCCATCACCATGATGGGCATCTGTGTCGATATACAGCACGCGCGCATTCCAGTTTTTTCGCAAATAAGCGATCGCGACGGAGCAATCATTGTAGATACAAAAGCCAGAGGCACGTCCACGAAAGGCATGGTGCAGTCCGCCGGCGGGATTGAAGGCGTGTTCGGCCTGTCCACTCATAACCGCGTCCACTGCGTTTAACGTACCTCCGACGATCAGCGAGGACGCTTCATGCATGTTCGAAAAACAGGGAACGTCCTCTGTTCCTAAACCATAACTGGCAGCCTGCGGAAGCTCGTGTTCACTATGGCCCTGATCGCGAACAAATTGGATATAGCGTGGGTCATGCACCAGGGCGAGTTCTTCATCTGTTGCTGGTCGGGGTGCCAGGATATCTGCGTCTTTCAGTATTCCGTAACTGCTCATCAGATCGTGTGTGAGGAGCAGACGACGCTGGTTAAACGGATGATCATCATGAAAATAATATTGCGTGTAGTCTGGAGAGTAGATCAGACGAGCATTTCGGCTCACTGGGGTATCCCTCCTTCCGTAGGGCCGATTACGGAAAAGCCTTTTTCAAGGAGCAATTGCGTCACGATACGCGGATCAATGGTCTGTACCCGAAAAACAAGGTTCTTTTTCGCGGGCTTTTTCCCGGGAAAGACTACGACGCTCGTGACATTTACTTGTGCATCGCGAAAGACCTGACTGACTTCTGCCAGCATGCCGACACGGTCGTCTACTTCTACTTCGATATGGGAGCTAGGTTTGTTAACGCCGAACAGTTCAATCAGGCTAGAGAAAAGATCCGATTCCGTGATTAATCCTACGAGTCGATTTCCTTCGACGATGGGTAGTGAGCCGATTTTGTGCTCGTATAGTTGGAGGGCTGCGTCTTCGATGAAATCCAGTGGGTGGGCAGTGATGACTTGTTGATTCATGATATCGGCTACAGGCTTGTGCAGGACGGTGTCGTCATCGTCATGTGTCAGCAGACGAGAGGGGAGAGCGTCTCGTAGATCACGGTCTGAGACAATGCCTACGAGTGAGTCGTTTTCAATGACAGGCAAATGCCTGATTCTATTTGCACGGAGAAGAAGAAGCGCTTCTCCGATTGTAGTAGATGGCTGGATCGTAACCATTTTTTTTCGCATAATCTCTTCAATACGCATAAGAGTGACCTCCTGGAATCAAAAGGCATCCAAACTAGTAAAGAAAACGATTTTGAAACCGCATAGCATCAAAGGCAACGACTGTTTCTGGGGGTACACGCTTGCCGATTTTGGCCATGAGACAGTTGGCGGGATGCGAGCATATTTCCGGGTCGTCTGTCGCCATCCAGCTCAAGCCTGCGCTGCCCATGACCTTTTCCATGACCTTTCTGTATTGCCATACATCGAGTCCTGTTCCTTTCAGGTCCCAATGCCAATAATACTCCGTTGTAATAATGACGTAGTCTTCCATGGCGTCATCCAGGAAGGCGACTTCCAGCAGCTTTTTGCCTACGCCACCTGCTCTCACTTTATGGCTGATTTCAATCGCGCCCAGCTCCAGCAAATCGGGCAGTTGCGCTTGTGACCATCGCTCCAGAGGATCGGGGTGCAGAAAGGTTACGTAGCCGAGAACGAGGTCTCCTTCGCGTGCAATAATAATGCGCCCTTCAGGCAAATCAGCGATTTCGATGAGAGCTTCATGCTGCTGTTCAGGGATACGAAAAGCTTTCAGTCCCTCATCAAAGCGTAATGAGGCCAGATAACTTCCTGTAATCGGTCCTTCGACGAGCAGCTCCTTGTTGTTCACCATTAGGCTCAATGAATGATAGCGTTTGACGTGCTCCATCAGTTCCCCCCCTTACGATTGTAGAAAAACAGAGATGGCGTCTAACCATCTCTGTCAGTTGTCATTCCAGTTTATTCTGAGGTGTTGGCAGTTACGATGTTAGAATGTGGCGATTCTCCGTAACTGTTGACGGCTGTAATGTAATAGTTGCTGCCATTCGGTACTTCTGCTGCGTGAGTAAAGCTTGTACTAGAGACTGTACCGAGTAGCAAATAGCCGCTTGCTGAGTCTGGGCTAAAATACACGTTGTACATCTGCTCAGACGAGCTGCTTCCTTTCCACTTTAGCTGCCAACCGTTAGGCGTATTTTTGATAGACAACGATTTCGGGGCAGCAGGTAGTGAAGCAGAATCTGTGTTTGTATTCGTGCCTCCTGATCCATCTGTTGGGTCCGTCGGAGTTCCGCCTGGATCTGTTTGGCCATTCCCGTTATTGTCCATCGGATTCGGGATGCCTGTTTCCGCACCTTGATTTGGATCAGGCAATTGCCATGTCTGCGTTGAACCGACAGAAGCGATTGCGGAAGGCTGCGATTCATGGCCAGCGATATCTACAGAAGTGACATAATAGCCTAAATCCCGATGGATTGCAGTTGTATCGGCAAACGTCAATTCCGATGGATCTTTCACAGTCGCTACTTTGACAAAGCCGTTCTGCATATCAGCGCGGTAGATACGATAACCGACCAAGTCAGGCTCTTTGGCTGATTGCCAGGAAAGCGTAATTTGCTTGCCTGAGCCTGTAGCTGTTACACCACTTGGCGAAGATGGCGCTCCTCCTGCCTCTGTGCGAGGATCTTCTTTGTCAGGAAGGCGCTGCTCCCAATCTGGTGGTTGGGTGGAGACCCTACTGTTTTTCGCTTGAATTTGCTCCTTGGTAGGAAGTGGATCAGGTGAGCGGTAGAAGACGCCTTCGGTAACAAAATCCTCAGGTGTTCCTTCCTTCGCCAAATATCGTTCGCCATTATACGTAATCACGCGTGCTTTTTGGTGGGTATCGTCCACCTTCTTCGGAACGAACTTGCTGTTGAATATATCAGTGATCAAATGGCCAGCTTCTTTCGATAGCTCACTTGGCAAAAGACCTGATTTCGAGTCAACAGTCGCGCTGACAATTCCCGCCGGCTTTTTAAAGCTGGAGTCAGGAGCTGAAAGGTTCGGATGCTTTGCTATGACGTCCTTCATGACCTTACCCCATACGACCATCGGAACATATTTGTCTGCGTCTGGCATTGGATATGGCTCGTCAAAGCCAACCCATACCCCCATGGACAGCTCTGGCGTGTAACCGACGAAATAGAGGTCGTTGCTGTTGTTCGTTGTTCCGGTTTTACCTGCCACATCGACTTTGCGCGGCACGTATTTGCGGATGTGTGTACCTGTACCGTTATTGACAACGGAACGCATCATATCAGTGATCAAGTATGCTGTTTGCTCGCTGTACACTTGCACTGGTTTAGTCTCATGGCGGTAAATTACTTTTCCGGTGCTATCTTCAATTCGGTCAATCAGATAGGCATCCACGAAAGAACCATGATTTGCGAATGTCCCATAGGCGTTTGTAATTTCCTCAACAGTTGTTCCGTAGGTAAGACCGCCAATTACACCAGTTGCTGCGTAGTTGTCAGCATCTACCAATGTAGTGATTCCCATTTTCTTTACGTATTCGAGAGCCGTTGGAATGCCAACTTTCAAATACGTCTTGATCGCCGGAATGTTCCAGGACATCCGCAACGCTTCGCGGGCACTCATCATCCCTTGCCATTTGTTGTTCCAGTTCTTTGGTAAATGAGAACCGTTCTGGCCGTCAGCGAGTAGCACCGGAGCGTCATCGATTGGAGACGCTGGCTGGAGCAATCCCAGTTCAAAAGCAGGAGCATAAGCGGCAAGTGGCTTCATGGCAGAACCTGGCTGACGAGGTACAGTGGCGTGGTTTGTCTGTTCCACCGTGAAGTCCCGTCCCCCGATCATGCCGAGGATGGCTCCTGTTTTGTTGTGAATCAGCATTGCGCCGACTTCTTCCAGAGCATTTTCGATTTTTTCTGTTTTGCCGTTAGAGCGACGAATCGTATAGGTACGATTTTTACCGAAGTTTTTCGGGTCGGTTGCAACAGCCTGCATGATGTCATATACGCTCTTGTCGATCGTGGTATGTATCTTGTACCCTTTTCGCAGTATGTCGCGACGTTTCTCTTCAACCAGCTGTCGGTATTCGTTGCGGCCGATGGTTGATTTGTCACGTCCTTTTTCCAAGAGGTCTGCATCCACAAGTTGACGTGCGGCACGATCTTCAATTTCCATCATCAAGAAAGGTACTTCTCGATAAGCTTGCTGCGTCGGTTTTGCTAGCTGTGCCTTCAAATCACCGGCGATAGCTCCATCGTATTGAGTTTGTGTGATGTAGCCATTTTCCAGCATGCGATCCAGCACCATTTTTTGGCGTTCCTTCCCGCGCTGATAGCTTTCTGCACGGAATGGAGAGTAGGCACCTGGGTTTTGAATCATGCCCGCAAGATAGGAGCCCTCAGCAAGCCCGAGCTCTTTTACATCTTTGCCAAAAATCCCTTTCGCGGCAGCCTGAACGCCGTATACGTTTGATCCGTTGGCGTTTTTTCCGAAGTAAATTTCATTCATGTAGGCTTCCAGAATCTGATCTTTGGAAAACATCCGCTCGATTCGAATCGCGGTAAAGATTTCACGTGCCTTACGGGTGTGGCTAACTTCAGCAGAAAGGATTGTATTTTTTACAAGCTGCTGTGTAATTGTACTACCACCTGTTACGACAGGCTGGTTGGTAATTTCCTGAATGGCTCCGCGCATGGTAGATTGAAGCGAAACTCCGGAGTGGTGATAGTAGGTTTTGTCTTCCGTTGCGATGATGGCATTAATTAAATAGGGAGAAACGTCTGCTTTCTTCACTAAACGTCGATCGCCTTCTTCGGCCCGCAATTGGCCGATCAGAGAGCCGTCGTTGTAGTAGGCGAATCCAGTCAGATAGTTGGTGAAGATTTTATTCTCCAGTTCCTCCTTGCTGCGCACAGGCTCGTCCTTCACGAGTGCGGCAACATAACCTGTCACGATTCCTCCCGCGACTGCAGCACCCATTAGCCCTAGCACGAAGACGATTTGGAAGATGATCCAGAACGTTCTACTGCGGCTTCTGCGTCGCTTTTTCTTCGTCGGTTCAGAGGAAGATGTGTGGTTATTCGACATAATCTACGACCCCCTAGCATACCCCCTGATTATACCATAGGAGGAACCTAGAGGATAGAAAATGCGTAGGAGATAGCAAAATGTGTCAAAAATCGTTGAATGCTGTCAACGCCATGTGATGGATTGCGTTTCACAGGCATTGTTAAGCTTACAGAGTGGGATCAGACAATAGATTTCAGAGGAGGAGACAAAGGAACATAGACGAGCCGATTCATCTCGAAGGCTGTATTTTCGCAAAAGAGGTCAGCGCTCCTTTCATGCTCATGTCGTCTCTTATGAGGGAGCTTTGTGGAATGACAATCTCATCCTGCGAAATTATTTGCGGGCACATAAAGAAGAGGCCTTTCGTTACGGGGAGTTCAAGAAGCAGATTCTGCAAAAAGGGGCACAAACCCTGTTGGACTATTCCAATCAGAAAAATGAATTCGTCCGAGAGGTGTTGGCGCGGGCGAAAGCGTGGCATAAAGCAAATACATAAAAAAAGAGCAGGCCGACAAGCGGCACTACTCTTTTTCTTTTTATCCTCAGACGATTAACGGCTGTAGAACTCAACGATCAGAACTTCGTTGATTTCAGCAGGCATTTCTTCACGGTCTGGCAGACGAGTGAAGGTACCTTCAGCAGCAGCATCGTTGAATGTAACGTAGTTCGGCAGGAAAGTGCGACCTTCCAGAGCGTCCTTGATCAGTTGCAGACCACGGGACTTTTCACGAATGGAGATTACATCACCCGGTTGTACGCGGTAGGATGGGATGTTTACTTTTTTGCCGTTTACCAGGAAGTGACCATGGTTTACCAACTGACGAGCAGCTGGGCGAGTTGGAGCAAAGCCCATGCGGTATACCAGGTTGTCCAAACGGGATTCCAGCAATTTCATGAAGTTTTCGCCCACTACGCCAGCCATTTTGCTAGCATTGTCGAAAGTGCGGCGGAATTGTTTTTCGTTAAGGCCAAACATGTGGCGCAGTTTTTGCTTTTCTTGCAACTGGATTCCGTACTCGCTCAGTTTACGACGGTTGTTGTGACCGTGTTGACCTGGAGGGAAGTTGCGTTTGATGTCTTTTCCTGTACCATCGAGGGAAATACCCAGACGGCGAGCCAGTTTGTGGCGAGGTCCTGTGTAACGTGACATGTTTTCATTCTCCTTTAATATGGATTCGCAGGTGTTTACTTCCGGCAGGTTAGTTCCTACTTTATCTACACGAACTTCGGACGGTAGCGTTTCCGCATCGTGCTCCTCACAGATGATCAGCCGCAGTCTGTAAAGGGAGGGAACTAAGAGGGTACATCCTTCCGTTTTTACCTACAATCAATGCTACCCTGTACACATACATTCAATAATACTAGGCGCGATGTAGTAAAGTCAAGGGAAAAGAAGCACGCCATCCGCCGCAAGAAGTGGCATGGATGGCGCTTTTTGGGTGTTATTTTCGCAACAAAGTAGCCGGTCCGTCTTGCGTATCCCGTTTTTCGAGGAAACGGGTAAAGGTAATGGCTGCATCGGCACGAGGGACGATGCTTTGCGGCTGGAATTTCTGCTTATCGGTCGGCACAATACCGAGAGTAGTCGCGATCACGATCGAACCGCGGTACTTGGAATTGGCAATGTCTGAGAGCTCGGACTGGAACATGCCAGGGAAGTCCGTCAGTTTTTTGTAACCGAGTGCACGAACAATCATATCAGCGAGCTCTTCCCGTGTAATCGTCTCATTTGGGTTCAGCTTGGAAGCATTTTTATCGAGAAGTCCGCGATCAACAGCACCTTCTACGGCTGAGAAGAAGCGCGAACCATTTGCCACATCGCTGTAGGTGGCCTTTCGTTCCAGAGAGTACTGTGGATAGTGTCTGCCTTGGTTGAGACTGATCATGAGCATCTCAATCATTTCACCACGTGTGATCGGTTTTTGCGGCATAATATTACCGTTTTCAAGCGTTAGTGCATCGTATTCATACATCAGCGAGAGTTCCTTCTCTGCTGGATGCCCCTTCAAATCGGCAGGAGCGGGACGATGTAGCACAAGCGTTTTGCCAGTCGAGCTGGAGCTCCACTCGCCTGTTACAGCGTCTAGATAATACGGCTGCTCAAATGGCGTAATGGTCGCCCGATAAACGATCTTGGCGGTTCGTTTCGGTGTGTAGGATGGCTGCTCTTTTACGCGTTTGGCATCCTCAGGAGTAAGAGGGACGAGGGCGTATACTGCCTCCGCTTTTGTCTCGGTCCACCACTTCTCGCTCGCTTCGGCAGCAGGCAGGTGCTTGGGAACTTGTGTCGGGTATGTTTCGCTGCCCAATTCAGTACTGTAACTCATTAGCTCGCCCGTTTCTGTGTCAAACGTGAAGAAGGCAGAGCCGCTAGCTGCTGCTATTCCATTGATAAAACGCTCAAATCGGATCTGCGTCCGCTCGGAATCAACGGGTTGGTATTTGACTTCCTCTTCAAAACGCTCTGTCCAGTAAAGCTGGTGGGCCATGGTTGGCGCCAATTCCCGTATCGTTTCCATCGCTTTTGCCTTGAATTTTTCCATGTCTGGTTTTTTAGAAGCGGTTGTTTTTTCTTTATGGTTGCGGAAGTCCTTGTTCAACCGGTAGATGTCCCCAGTTACAGCATCCACAGAAACGTACGCAAACCCTTCTTCGCTGTTGCCTTTTTCGCCGAATTCGAGATCCCAGACAGGACGATTGCCACGGTTGTCTTTTTCATTGTAATTGGCAGAACGAAGCTCGTAGTTGGACAGCTTCAACGCTTTCAATGCCCATTGTACAGCCTCCTCTTGGGAGAGCGGTTGTCCGCTGCGGCGTGCAGGAAGGACTTTGCTGGTTACAGGCTCAGGATCCTTCGCTGGTTGAAACTGGGTCAACGATTGTGTCAATGCTTTGCCAGTCTCCGCATCAATGTAGAAAGGGAAGGGATTTATATACCCGAGAGATGGCTTGTTATTTTGTGTCTCCATCTGCTCCCACGGCAGCAGGTAAACTGGTTTTGGATTCGCTTGTTCTTTAAAAAGCTTCTCGGCTTCCTCTTCTGAGATTTGTGTATCCGTATCCGCGAAGGTCACGTCGTTCCAGGACAGAGAATAGTTGATCACTTTGCCGGAAGCATCTACGGTGATATCCGCGCCGTTGTCGGGAAAGAGAATGCCGTCCACATCACGAACAAAGCGGAAATTATAGTAAACTTCCGAGTTCAGCGGAGTTTTTGGTTCTGGCATATCGCGTGTATACAGTCTTGTTTCCGCTGCTTTTCCTGCATTGTTTTTCTCGAAAAAGTGCTTCGCCTGCTCTTGCGCCTCCGTATAGGAAATTCGCTTTGCATAGGGAAGCGAGGATGCTTCCTGCTCTTGACGTGAGTAGGAAGTCAGCTCGCCTGTATTAGCGTGGATACTGACGCTATAGGATAGAAGGACTCTGCCGTTTTCTGGATCCTTCTTCACCCAACTAAACGACCATTCAGGAAATGAGCGCCAGCTATCTGCTGAACGAAATGACACATTTTGCACCGTCATCCCAGCGGTAGGCACAATTTTTGTAGCGAGTGCCAAGGCCGCTTCCTTGGAGAGCTTTGCTTTGGCTTGTGCCACAGAGTCTGCTTGTGCCACAGAAGTCGCCATTTTACTGGTACTCACATGAGGTGATTGTGCATGCGCTTGTGCGACAGGCAGCAACAGACTGGCAGATAGAACAAATGAGCTAGATCGAATGATCCACGGTTTCATAGGAACCCCTCCAACGATGTCATATTCTTCTTATCACCTCTGACGAGGGGAATTGAAAGTTCGTTTCAGTTCAAACCCACGAAAAAAAGTCCTGGGTATTTGCAGAAAGAAATGAAATATAGGAATTTTGTACCAAATGTTTTTTTATCAATCTAGAATTGTGAACAGGCATCTTATATAATAAGAAATACTATCCAAAGAATACAGAACGGTAAGGAGATAAATCGTTTTGGAAACCATCATGTATCTCATTCGTCATGGAGAGACGGAGTGGAATCAGATTCGTCGTATACAAGGCCACAGTGACATCGCGTTAAACGAGCTCGGGGTACGTCAAGCCGAGCAAGTAGCAGACAGGTTGCGAGGCGAGAAGATTCACGCTTTTTATTCGAGTGATCTTAGTCGCGCGCGTGATACGGCTGCCAAGATTGCTGGTAACTTCCAATCCTCTGTTTCTACGCGGACAACCTTGCGGGAGCGCTGCTATGGGGAGTGGGAGGGGCTCACCTATGAAGAAATACGTGAGCGATTTGAGAATCAGGATGAAGCCTCCTGTGGAATAGAGACATTCGAAGACATGCAGCGTCGAGCTGTTGCTGCCATGACAGAAATAGCAGGGAGCCATCCGGGTGAGGCGATTGTCGTTGTCTCGCATGGCGGTCTCATTAATAGCTTCTTGCATTATGTGACGGTAGGAGAACAAGGAACAGGGATTACACGTATCGATAATACCGGTATTACCATATTTCGGTATGTAGATCGCAGGTGGGAACTTCTATCCGTTAATGATACAGACCATTTGAAAGCTTGAGAAAATGCTGAGAGAGGGAGTTTCTCGTGTCAAGTAAAATGTTGGGGAAGTTAGAGACAGTCTTTTCCTACACGGCCCATTTTATCTTACAATCTTGGCCGGAAAAGCGCCCAGGCATCCTTTTCTTGACAGATTCCGGGGGCCGTGTAATCAACTTCATGGAAATGCAGGTTGGTCCATCTCAGAATTCTCAAGGGCTTACCCTGCAACACGATGTATCGATTGGCAAAGTCTTTGATTTTATTGTAGAGGCACTTTCCTCCAAAGAGATCGTAGTCAAAACGAGCAGTGAAACGAACAACGTGTGTGGAGCCTTTCCTTTGTGTGAAGAAGATGGAAGGGTTCGAGCTGTCATAGGCATGTTAGTGCCCCAAGACCAAATTCATTTCGAATTGTCATCTTACATGCGCGGGTTAGAGCCGTTAATTCGCATGGGATATGATGCTTATATTCAACACGTAACAAGCCAGATTGTCATGGATTTGACGCTGCACGATACGACCAAAGAGCTGCTGCAAAGCTTGACGAGTCAGATCAGTGACATTATCCAAAAAGGCTATTGTTCCGCCGTGAAGCTCGCGGACGACGCCACGTTGATTCCGCAGGAGAGCGTAACAACGCAGGAGGTCGAAGGTGGACAAACCCACATTGCCCAACTGGTTTCGAGATTCGGTACGACGCAAATCATGCCATCCATTTTGGATGACCACAGGCTTGTCGTCGTTCCTGTCTCCTTGAATCAAACTCCGCTCTACGCACTGTTTTTGCATCTGCCACCCGAAGAGACAGATTGCGTGTACGACGAACGGGATGTGGCTTTTTTGCAGGAAATAGGCGCGAAGGCAAGCTGTGCGCTTTGGCGTTCGATCATGTCGGACGACCTGCGTCGTGAAGCGAGCAAAAAAGACTTATTGTATCAGTTGATGTCAAAAATTCAGGCATCGATTGATGTAAATGATGTTTTGCATGAAATCGTGACGAGCATTCCCAGCCTTTATCCGTACTTGTCGGCAGAGCTTTTCCTGACGGTTGAACCCAATGCAACCACCCCGGTCAAACAGCTTTCTTTTCAAGAAGTAGAGCCGTCTACCAGTACCAAGGCCTATTTAGAAGGACGTCTCATTGCCGAAGAAGTGGGAGAAGGGGAGCAGCAGGTCACGGTGATCGCAGCGCCACTCTTGGGCAAGCAAGGCATCTACGGAGTTTTGCAAGTGACCTCCGATCAACGAATTACCTTGAATCAGCATGAAAAGGACTACATCTCGATCTTGGCTGATACGGCTGGCACTGCGTTTGAAAACGCACAGCTCTATCAGCAATCGCGCAATTTAATTCGAGAATTGCGTTTGATTAATGAGATGGCACGCCAGTTGAACAGAAGTCTTGATTTAAAGGAAATTCTCGATTTTGTTACGACGATGATGCGGGCTACCTTTGATGCGGAGTTTTGTGCCATTTTGCGAAAAACGCCGGGAGAAGATTGCTTCGATGTGCTCTCTTCCTCCATACCAGCGTTCAACGGCAAGGTTATCGATTCGAAAGAAAAGCCATTTCAGCAAATCTTGCAAAACAAGCAGGCATTGTTGCTGGCTCAGCCAGGGGCAGGACCGCTCCCTTTTTCGCTCTTTTCGTGCTGTTCCTTCATGGGGGTTCCGCTCGTTGTCGAGGGTGAGATTAGTGGAGTCCTGTTAGTCGCAGATTCCCGTTATCATTTTTTTAGTTTTGACGACTACAAACTCCTCGAAATATTTGGCCAGCATGCGAGCTTGGCAATGACCAACGCCGTCCTGCATAATGAAATGGAACGAATGGTCATTACGGATAATTTGACAGGCCTGTACACGAGAAGACATTTGAATGAACGAGTAAGAGGATCCTTACAAAAAGACAACTATGGCTCGTTGATCTTGATTGATATTGATTATTTTAAAACCGTGAATGATACATTTGGCCATCAGGTAGGGGACGAGGTGCTGATTCAGGTCTCCAATCTGATTCGACATAGCATTCGAGACAGCGATATCGCAGCAAGATGGGGCGGAGAGGAACTCGCTGTTTATTTGCCTCGTGTGGACAAAAACACCGCGCATTCTGTAGCAGAGCGCATACGGGAATGCGTCGAGCAGGAGACGTCTCCACAGGTCACGATCTCGTGTGGACTAGCGAAATGGAGCAGGGAGATGGATGTAAACTTGAGTGTAGAAGCGCTGTTCCATCAAGCAGATATCGCTCTGTATGAGGCCAAAAATTCTGGTAGGAATCAAGTTGTTCTCGCCTAGAGCCAAAACAATGGCTCTTTTCTCTTTTCGGAAAAAAAGGCAATTAACTTGAGAGGTAGATAAAAAATGACAACGAACGATGGCAAGCAAAGGATCGCGACGCTGGTAGCGCCTGATATTTATTGTCTGGAGATACCCACACCTTTTGATGTAGGGGCAGTAAACGTCTACTTGCTAAAAGGGGAGCGTTTGACCTTAGTTGATGTGGGGCCATCGACAGATGATGCGTGGGCGGCCTTAACAAACGGCTTAGAATCAATTGGGGTAAGCGTGGAGGATATCGAGCAAGTCATACTGACGCATCATCATGTGGATCATTGCGGGCAGTTAGAAAAAGTACGCGAATTATCGGGAGCGAAGACATTTGCCCATCCGCAGGCAACGCCTTATGTACAGCAGGATGAGCAGTTTATGACTTTTCATGATCAGTTTTTCGAAGAGCTGTACATCCAGAGCGGTGTACCAGAAAAAAAGATGGTCATTATCTCGAAATTCCACAAGCTGATGAAGACGTTTTCTGCGCCAAGCCAGATTGACTTTCATCTCAAGCATGAGCAAAAGGTACCATACTTGGAGGACTGGCAGGTACTGTACACGCCGGGACACAGCCAAAGCCATCTGTCGTTGTATCGGGCAAAGGATCAAGTCATGATTGGTGGAGACCATATCATCAAGCGAATTTCATCCAATGCGTTTATTGAGCCACCCCGGAATCGCACGAGTACAAGACCACTGACTTTGATTCAATACCGCACAGCGCTGCAAATGTGTGCGGACATGGAGATCAAACAAGTCTTGAGTGGACACGGTGAACCGGTTTACAACCATCGAGAGCTCATACTCGCTCGGTTGCAAAAGAACTGGGAGAGAACAGACACGCTCCGCAGGCTTCTTGCAGATGGCGAAAAGACAGCTTTTGAACTGAATGCTCTCTTATTTCCAGGCTTGTACCAAAAAGAATTGCCATTGACGTTATCCGAGACATTGGGGCATATTGATTTGTTAATGATTCTCCATCAGATTGAAGTGAGAGAGCAGGATCGAGTCTTGTATTACCACCTGTAAAACGTGATTATGCAAGAGAGGCTTGCAAGTAGAATAAGCCTATTCCTCCCCGGAAACGCTAAAAGGGACTATTACCCTGAGCCCCTACATGAGGCTGACCAGGGTAGCCGAGGGAGGGTAGCATCTATGCAGAAGTATTGGCCCATTTGCGTGATGGCTCTAGTGTGCACTGTTGTTGTAGGTGGCTGTAATCAAATGCGTGTGAAGCAGGATGCGAATACAACGTTTGAGCAAGTCCGGGACAAGTTCGATGCGCAGAAATCGTATGCGTTCTACGGGCAAACCAAGCTGCTGACGGCGAACAGTGCCAATGCGAACATGGTTAACTTTTCGGGCAGAAAAGACGGAGAGGCTGTTTACATGAACGTGAAGCTCTCTGTACCAGAGGAAAACAGAGTGGACGACTTATCCTTGCTCAGACATGGAGACAAGCTGTATACCAAGGATGGACAAAACGAAGGCTGGAACCATGTCGCAGGGGACAGCCCGGCCCTGCATCAAGAAATGAACAACTGGAACCCCGTCGCTTCGTTTCAGCAAATCGACGGTATGAAACGAAACGTCCGGATGTTGCCTGATGAGAATCCAAAGGACGATTTTGAAGCGCTTGGAGTTGTATTGGATTCTGCCAAACTAAAAAGCTGGCTTGTTGCTCAAATGCAAGAACAAACAAAGTCGGGAGCAAAAGTCCAATCGATAGCAGGGCGAGAGAAACCCTACATACCGAAGCTAAAGCTAGCGATGTCACTCTCAGAAGGAAATTGGAGAGGAGCGCCTGCCCATCATTCTGGACCCACGATTCAGTCCAAGAAAAAGGTGGACGTAAATGAGCTCGTGAACCAGATGGAAGTGGAGGCAGAGTACACGATTCACTACAACAAAAAAACGATGCTCCCCACGAACATGACGATGTCCATTCGATCTGCTTACGATTTGAACGATCAGCGTGTAAAAGAGCATACGCAGGTAGAAACGTATTTGCAGCAATACGGAACAGTAGCCCCCATCACAGTTCCAGAGGAAAAAAGCAAATAGGGAGTAAGAGTAATCAAGTGAGACGTTCCTCTTGCAAAACAGACAGGAGCGTCTTTTTTTTGTCAGGGAAAATTGAGTAAATGAGGTAACGTCCTCGATGCTTTTTACGTACTTCTTATGTGGAAGAAAATCTATGCGGTAGCGGTATTTTTCGATGGAATCAGCATGATGAGAAGGAATCATGGAAAACATTGTCGAACATACAACAAGACTATCTTTTTTCGTCGAATAATCTGTACAATGGGAAAGATGCCTGATGGATCAGACGAAAATGCGTATTTTATCCGCAGCAGCGAAGCTTTTTGATGTTCATGGCTATAAAGGAACCTCCGTAAGACAAATTGCCTCTGTTGCTCAAGTAAATTCCGCGCTGATTTCCTATCACTTTGAAGGGAAGCAAGGAGTCCTGGAGACGCTGATTGCTTCTTACTTTGAGACGTTGTTTCGCCTTTTGGAAGAACTGGAAAACGAGCAGGAAAACATCCCTGCCTATCAACGATTGGAACAAGTTGTGCAGCTATATTTGCAATTTCAATGTGAGCATGCGGCTATCACGCGGTTGATTCACCGTGAGCTGAGCGTAGAATCCATGCTTGCTCGTGAAGTGATGACGCTATATATGAGCCGATGGAAGCACGGGCTTTCACGTGTAATCGAGGGCGGTGTCGTCTCCGGTGAGTTTTTGCCCGTCTCTATTGATCGTACAGTACTGGCTATGACGAGTCAGATGATATATCCATTTTTGCAACCACAAATGGTTCGCCAGGTCTATGATCTGGAGCCATCTTCCGAGGAGTTCGTCCAATGGCTGCAAACCTCGATTATGTGTTATCTGCGAGGTTCTTTGCTGCCTGCTTAGGCGTGGCCTCTCCCAATGAATGATTCTAGTAAGGGGATGTATGACAAGTGAAACGAAAACTATTCATGCTCTGTTTGGCAGGCATGTTGTTATATACGAATCCGGTTTATGCAACACCGTTTCCAGATAAAAAAGATGAAGTTGTTCAGGACGCTGACAACTATTTGAAAAAAGAAGACAGAACCGCCTTTGCAAATTCATTGAACGGCCTACCAGGCAGCTACAAAGTCGTGGTAGTGGAAAGCACTGCACCAGAAGCTGAATCTCCAGATATGTATGCACAAAAGCTGTTTGACAATTACAATTTGGCCGATGATGCACTAATGATCGTACTTGACATGAACACCGAGCAGCTGGGGATTTATGCAGGTCCTTCTTTGCAGGAAAAAGGTGCGACGATGACATTACTGCATGAAAAGATCGCGTCTTTTTATGACGCATTTCGCACACAAAAGCAGTATTTGACCGGTATACAAACTGTAATCGCGGAAGTAAACAGGGAGCTAAGCCGCATTGAAAACAAGCAAGCAACAGCAATACCGGATGCGACCGACGCTAGTAAGGCACCAGAGAGCGAAAGCAGTAGCGCACTCGGAGGTATTCCGTGGTGGATTTATCTGGTTGGGGCGGTATTTGCTGGGTTATCGATCGGCTTGATTTACGCGATGATCAGACGCCGTGCTATTTTTGCCCAAGTAGATGATGTAGAGGATTGGAAGGAAGAGCTCGTTGAGAAGATCAATGTCATCGAGGTGGAAAAACCGCTTCGCCGTTCCAGCGGCATGACAGAAGTACGTTACCACCACTTGGCAGACAAAAAAGAGAATCTGTTGCGCATTCGCATCCCTGATGTAGAAATGATGATTCTCGATGCGGAAGAGGCTTGTGATCGTTTCCGTTTTACGTTGGCACTTGGCATGTTGAATGAGGCGAGAGAGGCCATTACAAAAATTGAGGATGAGCTGGATGAGCTAAAAACAGACACATCCAAAGTGGCAGTTACCAAGCAAGAAAATAAGGTTGTTGTTCCTGAGATCGGAAAGCAAGTGGAGCAGATGGAACGACGTTTGTCCGATTTGCGTCTGGAGTACGGATTGTCTTTCCATGAATTGAAAGCATCGCTGGATGAAGTAGACACGATGCGAAAACTCGTGAAAACTGCGCGGGCAGCAGGGGACGACATTGCTGCCTACGAAACCACACAAAAAGCTCAGCAAGTACTGGAGCAGGTAGGACAAGCAATGGAGCTTATTCCAAAGCTTGTGCAACGCGTGAAAAAAGAATTGCCAGAAGAATTCAAGCATCTGGAAGAAGGAATTGAGCAGGCCGTTCGCGATGGCTTTGATTTAAAACAGGATTCCTTGGACAATGCCCTCTTGCAGGCGAAGCAATTGGTCATGTCCGCGAAGAGCGCTTTGGAAGAGGGCAGCCTGGAAATGGTGTTGACTCATGTCAAAGCGTTCGAAGTGCTCATTGATGCGACGTATCAAGCGATAGAAGATGGCGTTCTTGCACGTGATGAAGCCGCAGCGACGGTGTATGCAGAAGTTGAATTGGAACCGCAAGCAGAAGGAAATCAAGGTAAAGATGAAACAGAATTTGTGCAGGAAGAAAAGAGTGCAGAAGTAGGCGCGGTGGAACAGGATGATTCGCTACAGCAAGTAGCTGCGACGTCCACGCCTGTGGAGCCGGAGATTCGTACACCGGAGCCGACTCTAGCTAGCGAGATCGAGCATTCTGCCAGCGAAGAAAATCCAGGAATGACAACTTCTTTCCAGCAGACGAAAGTGGAAGAAGAGCGAGCGGTGAGAGGAAGATCCTCAGAGCTGAGTGAAGCTGAACGTTCCGTGTTGTTGCAAGCAATTCCTCAGCTTTTCAACAAAAAAGCAAAAAAGCCGGCTCCAGAAGTCAAAGCTGAGGAACCTGTGTACGAAGAAGAAGAGTACGAGTTGGTCATGCCGAAGAATCAGCCTGAACAGGAAGAGATGATTCCGGAAGAAGAAGAGCAAGCGTATTTAGTCATCGAAACGGAAGACGATGCGCTGGATGAACTGGAGCGCATTTCTAACACATTAGTCCGCGTTCGTCAGCAAATCAAGCGTAGCTACTTGCCAGGCATTCCGGATCAATTGAAATACATGTTTGAAGAAGTTGTGCAAACGTTGGGCCGCGTGCAAACGATCATGGAACAGTACCGCTATGATCTGGAAGAGGTCGCCATGCTGGTCCAGGACGCGAGTGATTTGGTCGGCGAAACAGAGCGAATGGCAGAACGAATTATCGCAACTTGCCAGATGGCAGAGGGTGCCATCCAGTATACAAACCGGTATCGCCGCCAAAATCGTCAGGTCAATGAGTTGTTAACGAAGGCAGAGATATCATTTCGACAACTAGCTTTCGCAGAAGCGTATCAGCTTGCCGAGGAGGCCCGGCTGGTAATTGAAGGCGCACCAGCCGAAGATGATAACGGTTGGCTTCTCCGTCGTAAGAAAAAGGGTTGAGCCAGATGATGGTCTTTCCTCTCTTCTTACTGGCAGTTGGGATTCTCGTCATGGTACAGCCGCAGACAAAACGTTGGCAATCGCGGATGAACGCTCATTTTCAGGGAGACGAAAGGCGCGTTAAGCAGCGTGCCAACACGTTTTTTCTGTTGGGCCTAGGCTTTTTACTCGCTGGATTTGCGTATTTGTTCCGCCTTGTTGGATAAACCGATCATCAATGATAAAGCACCTGCTATAAAAAGATGGATGTACCATCTTTGGTAGCAGGTGCTTTTTGTTGGGCAAAAAAAAGAAGCATCGCTCACGCAGGCGATGCCCCATCTAGGAAGATAAAGGGAGTAAGGTCTGTTAAATCAGCACATTACAACTAGGGGGGAGTAATGTGCTGATTTCTCTTTTCATGAAAAGAGAACCTGATTCATAGTTTCCCCATTCCCTGATCATCTAAACGTCATTCTCGTAAAAAAATTCAAATGCTTCCTGCGCACTATGCGTACCAGCAGAATAGCCAGACGAAAAGGCGATGGTGATGTTGTAGCCACCTGTATGGGCGTGGACGTCCATGACCTCTCCCGCAAAATATAACCCATCCATGAGCTTGGATCTCATCGAGCGTGGATCGATCTCTTTTACACTCACACCGCCACCTGTAATGAACGCTTCCTCAAGAGAGAGCGTCCCCGTAATGGTGAGTGGAAAAGCTTTGATCAAGTTCGTGAACTTGCTCCACTCTTGTTTCTTCATATGGCTGTAGGTCGTTTCATCCGAAATTCCTGCCAAGGAAAGCAAGAGTGGAATAATCCGTTCGGGGAGGAAGCCTTTTATTGCATTTTTTACTGCCTTTTTTGGCTGCTCCTCAATCAGCTGCCAGCTTTCCGCCGTAATTTCATCGGCCGTTTTGTTAGGCATGAGATCGATCGTCAGAGATAGAGGAACCGCTCCGTATTTTCGTTGCGACACAGAGACATAATGTCCCATGCGCAGGGAGGCGGGTCCTGATATTCCGAAATGAGTGAAGATCATATCGCCTTCCTGTGTATTGATCTTTTTCCCATTGGGCGCATACAACGTCATCGTGATGTCACGCAGCGACAGACCCTGGATCGATTTATCACGAATAAAAGAGTCATTGGCTGTAAGCGGTACTTCAGTAGGATACAGCTCTGTGATCGTGTGCCCGGCTGCTTTTGCCCATGTATAGCCATCGCCCGTAGAGCCTGTCTGTGGTACAGAACAACCCCCGACGGCAATAATCACACAAGGCGCGGTTATTTTCTCACCAGACTGGAGCATGATGCCACCGACTCTGCCTTCCGAGTAGAGAACTTCCTTTACAGCGGCGTTTAAATGAATGCTGACACCTCTTTGCTTCAACAAATCAATCAACGCTTGGGCGACTGTCACTGCTTTATCTGTGACGGGAAACATACGGCCCCGATCCTCTTCTTTTAGCGCGACACCCAACTCCTCAAAAAACTGGATAATCTCTCGGTTGCCGAATTGGGTGAGAGCACTGTACATGAAGCGACCATTTCCCGGCATTTGTTTGATTAATTCATCTTGTTCCTTGGCATTGGTTACATTGCAACGACCGCCGCCCGATATGATGAGCTTGCGTCCGAGCTTCGAGCCTTTTTCCACGAGACAAACTCTTGCCCCTTGACCAGAAGCAGCAATAGCAGACATCAGCCCAGAGGGGCCACCGCCTATGATAATAACGTCATACTTGTATTGTGATCGATTCATTTCATTCTCGTCCTTTGTTGTATAAGGTTGGGCAAACACCATTTTACCACAACCTACCCACCCGGCGCGCCATTCTAGCTAGGATAGAGAGGACGAGGCACCTAAAATATCAGTCAACGGCTGCTTTTCTAAGACGTAACGAACGGTGGATTGATCACGGAGGATATTCGTCACGACATATCCTTTGGCAAAATAGGCTGTGAACAATTCGCGCGTCATCTCGCGCCACATGGAAGCGACGGTCATATCAGCTCGTTTAACATCCTGGAAGAAGGCAGGGACAGGTAGCAGCACGATAGGCTCTTCGCGTGACAAATCGATTTCGATAGGATGTGGAATGCCATCTTTGATTTCCAGACGCAACAGGTCTGGTGCATGTTCAAGAGAGGGAGTAGGGTTGTTCCCTGCCTGACGCGATTCCACACGATCGCTTCCAATCAACCATTCCACGAGGAAACGGTCTGTCGGCAGTCCTCGATTGAAGTCGTCATCAAGCTGTCCGTAGCAGTTTGGCAAATACGTTCGAACGATACCTCCCAACTTGGCGATGTTCAGAACTCCGTTTACAGTCTCTAGCGGATCATAGGTCCATGTGATTTTGGAATAGCCCGCAGCAGCCGCTTCTTCTTTTTGCAGCCATTTCATTTGTACGCCCAGCCCTTGCTTGCGATACTCTGGCAAAAAGCCGAGCATGTGCGAACAAAGATGGGGTTCTCCATTGGTGAAGCCCGGGAAGCTGTACAAGAAGCCGATCATTTTCTCGTCATCGAATGCCCCTAAAAACAGACCGCCAAACTTTTGCATGGTGAGTGTCATATGGTGGGGAATAGCACTAGAAGGGTCCCATATTTTCCCCTCCATTTCTTCTAATTGTTCAATCTCACTGAATTCGGACAACTTTCGTAACGTGATTGCCATCTGCTTTTTCCTCCTCAAACCATTCGTGTTTTTTTCTTCATTCGGGAAAAGCTCTTGCATTCCTGCTTGGGAGTAGTTGCGTCTGAAATCTCTCTCGCGGATAATAGAGAAGGGTAACAGGCATGAAACTAGGGTCGAGGAGGATTTTTGGCAATGGAAAATAAATTTCAAGCTGAACTGTGGAACCGTTTGACGCAGGCACCAGGAGCGCCTGGCTTCGAAGGTCCGGTACGCGAGATTATGCGGGAATACATAAGCAGCTATACGAGTGAACTCATGTACGACAATTTGGGCAGTATTTTTGGCGTTATGCGTGGTGACGAGAACGGTCCTAAAATTATGGTAGCGGGTCACATGGACGAAGTCGGCTTCATGGTCACCCGAATTTCTGATAAAGGATTTATTTCATTTCAGACGCTGGGAGGCTGGTGGGGGCAGGTTCTGCTCGCACAACGTGTACAAATTATAACGGACAACGGCCCAGTTGAAGGCGTAATCAGCTCGATTCCACCGCATGTCTTGAGCGACGATCAGCGTAATCGCCCGATGGATGTGCGCAACATGTACATTGATATCGGCGTGGATTCACGTGAGGAAGCAGAACAGGTAGGGATTCGGGCTGGCCAGCAAATCGTACCGGTTTGCCCGTTGCAGGTCATGTCCAATCCGCGCCGTATCATGGCGAAAGCATGGGATAATCGCTATGGTTGCAGTTTGGCAGTGGAGCTCGCAAAAGAACTGCATGAAAACCCCAATCATCCGAATGTCGTCTACGTCGGGGCTACTGTACAGGAAGAATTGTCCGGGCAGCGTGGCGCGAAAACTGCCGCTGCGTCCATTGATCCGGATTTGTTCCTGGCATTGGATGCGAGTCCAGCCACAGACATACCAGGGGTAAAAGATGATGGCGGCAAGCTCGGCGGTGGACTGTTGATGCGCATCTACGATCCGATGTACGTCATGCCGGTAGGATTGCGTGAGCTTCTTATCTCCACGTGCGAAGAAGAGAACATTCCATACCAGATTTACGTGGCAAAAGGCGGGACGGATGCAGGTGTCGTTCAGTACCATGGCAAGGGAGTGCCGTCTGCCGTTATTGGAATTCCTTCCCGTTACATTCACAGCCATTCGTCGATCATTGACCGCGAGGATTACGAGGCAGCCAAGCGTCTCTTGTTCAGTGTCATTCGCAAGCTGGACCGTGCGACGTGGGAATCTATTTTGCCTAGATAAGTGAGTAGAAAGCGGAGGAATGCTTTTGAACGCGATCATATTGTATACACGGCGTCAGGGCGAAGCGACGTCGTTTGAATTTAATGTGTTTGACAATCAATTTGCTACGGAGAATCTGGCAGTGCGCAAGGTGTTGATGGCGATGCTTGCAGCCGTTTCCAACAAATTGACCGATCTGGAAGTGGAGTACAACGACAGCATCCTGGTGGAGAAGGTCGGGGCGAAGCGTGCCGGTGAACTGCTTCGTTTTCTCGGGGCAACAAAAGAGAACATGCGGGAAAATCTGAGCAATGGTGTAGTAGTCAGCCGGATCTTTCATGCGCCTTTTACACAGGAGCACTATGAATACTTTTACAACCTGACGGACATCGCACAACTGTCACACTATCGCTTACAAGAGGGCAAAGAAGATCGCATCGTGTTTTATTTCACACGCTATCTCCAACTGATTGCGCCTGATGAAAAGTCTCGCCAAGCGTTTTTGGAGGGGCTAGAAGAATTCTCCTTGCCGTACAAGCTCGTACCGATTTCGTAAAGGAAATGAAAAAAGTCATTTTGCCCTTGCATGAAGGCGCAAAATGACTTTTTTTATTGATTGCCTAAGGGTTAGGTGGAAGGACGATTTGGCCCCTCCAGTTTTTTGTCTCCATAGCCCGGCGCATCGTTTTGAACGTTTTTGGGCTGGCGATTGCGTTCGTCTGGTCGATTTTGCTGTACGGAGGAATCCTTGTTTTGCTTAGTCATGTAACTACCCCTTTCTCAGAGTCATGGCTGCCAAGGCGAATTTGTTTTTTGGCGAATGCGGGAGGATACATGGTCCTCCAGTTGGATGAACAGGGAGGTGAGCGGCACTCGCCGAAGCACTTCCATCTGCTTTTCGAGTTGATGCTGTGCGTTTTCCTCTACGTTCATGTGGCCCCTTCCTTTCTGGGAGTTTTTGAGGGGGAGTCAAGTACAGCATTTTTGTGGCGAGGGATGGCGTATAGGGCAAACAGACCAAGAATCGCCGCCAAAAACAGTGTAATTACTCCGTAGCCAATCCACGGATAGATGCTGCCGACTCCCCCAAGCTTTTCAACCATTGCTCCACCCAATCCTGTCCCAAGAGCCGTCCCAAGACCAGATACGAAATTGGAAAAGCCAAAGTACGCCCCCAGCCATTCTTCTTTTGCGAAATGAGTGACGAGACTGTCCAGCATGGGCATAAATAGCATCTCACCCAAAATGAATAGAATCGCAGCCCCGGACAGTGTGAGGAAGTGGTTTGCCCATCCCATGAGCGTTAGCCCTGCACCCAACAAGATCGTTCCCATTGTGACAGACAAGTACGGATTGATGCGCTGTAGTACAAAACGTGAGATCAGCCCTTGCAAGACGACGACACTGAGCGAGTTGATCGTCCAAATGAGGCCAATCATCGTAGCGGAATGCAGGACATGCTCTCCCCGTAGCGGCAGGATCATGGCGAATTGAGCGTAGATCGCCCAGATTAAGAGCGAGATCGCGGAAAAGAGCAGAAAGCTGCGATGGGTCAAGATGTGACGATACTCCTTGAGCGGCGTTTGCTTACAATCAGTTCCCACACAGCGATCATCGGGAAGGATGAAGCGAGAAAAAACAGCAAGTGCTCCGTACACAAAGGCAGCTACGAGAAACGGCTGTTTCCCACCCGCAGTCATCCATGTAATGATCAAGCCTGCGACAATAATCCCGCTGTGAGCGAGTATCCCTCTCCATGAGAAGGCAGCCGTTCTTTGGCCCTCATCCACTTCATCCGCGATCATGGCTTTTATGGTAGGAGCGAGCAGACCAAGACCCAAGCCGTTGACTGAGGAGAATAACAAGAAGAAACCATAGGAATGGCTGAAGTGATAGCCTGCCATGGCACATCCTTGAAGGAATGCCCCCAAGGCTAGAATGGTGCGTTTGCCCCAGCGATCTGACATCAAGCCGCCTGCCAAGCTTCCGATTTGGTATGTGATGCTTCCCGCTGCCAAAATGATGCCGACTTGAGAGAGTGAAAGAACCCGTACCTTTTGCAAAAAGACGGGGAAGACGGGAATGACCAGGTAAGAGGCCATGTGCATGAAAAAGACGACTAGCAGTAACAGCAGGTAAGGCTTGTTGCGTAACAGAGATCCAGTAGAGGCTGTCATGTTCGTCTCCTCTTTGATTCATTCCTCTCTAGTATGAGTGGAAAAGGAGTGTCCCTATGCGTCGTTTTTCACAACAAAGTAGGCCAGCACACAAAATCAATATGAAGGCAGGCAAGTGTCCAATCCAACAAGCGTGGAACCACATATACCTATAGGGAAAGGTACCATGGGCGGTATGGAATGGTGCGAGGAGCGCGGCAGGATGAAGGGGGGATCTGACGTGAGAGGATTTGGTTTCTTCAACGAGGAAGGTTTCGAAGTGATCATCTGGATCATCGTGATCGTTTTTCTCCTCGTTATATTTTTTGACGAAGGGATAGATTAAGATGAGTGGATATCGACCGGTTCGGCAATTGAATCATTATTACAAAACAAACGATGCTTTCAAGAAATGGATCCGTGCCAATGAGCAATGGTTCAAGCAAAATCCAGAGGTTTTTAACCAGATGCTGCGAAATCCGAAAATGGTCAACTTGTTTACGGATCTTATGATCATGAACTCGCCGCGCATTGAAAAGAAACTGAAAAAATGGAGAAGGAACCAACGCTGATCGACCCGGCATGCTGCCCAATCTAGCATGCCGCTTTTTATTTGAAACGCTGGCGAGTTCTGTTATAAAACCGGGATGACGAGCGTAGGGATAAGCATATACTGCTTGTTCGAAGAAAGGATGAAGCACAACATGGCACAAGTCATTTTGACGTTTTTCGTGGCTTATGGCATTGTGGTGGGCGGAGCTCTCTCAGGTGGAGTGGGCGCTTTTCTCACTGAAAAGCCTCCGCTGTTATCGATGGCCCAATTGGCTGACCAGCTCAAAATATGGGGATTGGTTGGGGCATTGGGCGGAACGTTTGATTCGTTTTTGCAGATCGAAAAAATACTGATGGGAAATTTGACACCTGTCTTTAAACAGCTCGTGATGATCGTCGTCGCATTCTTGGGTGCCCATATCGGAACGATTTGTGTACATTGGCTGGTACAGGTGCGCTCATGAAAGTGATTCTTTGGAAGCGTTACCTCGCGCTTTTGCTCATGGGGTGCGTGTTGGGCGGAACCGTGATTTTATTTACATACGGACGCGAAATGGAGCAGATGATGCTGATCAAAAAAAGCTTGGAGCTGCAAAACAAAAAACTGTACGAGGAAAATCTGGAGCTGAAGCAAAATCAGCGGGTCTATCGCAAAAAGCAAGAGACTGTCATCGAAGACGTACGCGCCTCTGTACTCACCGCAGATCAGAAGCAGCCGCTTCATGCCACCATTGTGGTACAAGTAGTTGATCGCGTGGAAAAGGATCTCGCTTTGTTAAAAGGGAAGAAGGTTGAGCAGGTTGCGGAGGTTCATCAGGTCTTGCATGAAATGCTGCGGCGCCGCGAATATATTTTGTCTGATCGAACGACAGTGGAGGTACGAATCAAAACAGTCGTGATTAGTAGAACGTTGCATGTGTTCGTGACAGCGGACGTTATACCGGATGATGTTTGGCAAAAGATTGCGCGAAACTTTCTATTTCTTCCACCGTATATTTCAATATAGAATATCTGATAGCCAGATCATGTAGGTCTGGGTCGGTATAAAGGAGAGGCGAACACATGTCCATGTTCAAAAAATTATTGGCTAGTGTAGGTATTGGCTCTGCGCAAGTAGATGCACGTCTTGAGCAGGATTCACTCATTCCCGGAGATATGGTCAGAGGTGAGGTCCATATCAAGGGAGGAGATGTCGCCCAGGAAATCGACGAAATCTACATGTATGTCGTCACACACTATGAAAAAGAAAGCAACGACTCTAAGACGAAGGAAGAATGCACACTTGTCAAATACCGTCTGTCTGAGCGGGTACAATTGAAACCGAAAGAGGAAGTCGTTCTGCCATTCGCTTTTCAATTGCCGTATGAGACGCCATTGACAATGGGGCGTCAACCCGTTTACTTGCGGACAGGTCTCGATATTAAAAATGCGATCGACCCAGGTGATTCCGATTTCATCGAGGTTCGCCCACATCCGTTAATGACCAAAGTGTTGGATGCTGTTCAACAGATCGGATTCCAGCTGTACAAGGTAGACTGCGAATACAATCGCCACCTTGGCCGCAATCATCCGTTTGTACAGGAATTTGAATTCCGTCCGACAGGGCCATACCGCAGTCGATTGGAGGAGCTCGAAGTAGTCTTCTACCTTCGCGATGGCGAATTGGAAGTTTTATTGGAATTGGACAAACGTGCGCGCGGCTTTATGGGGGCACTTGAAGAAGCGTTTAACCTTGATGAACGCTATGTCCGTTTCCGCTTAACGAATGCAGACATGAACAGACATACGCATGTCATTGCCGAAGCGATTGAAGCGCTCATCAAGAAGCAGCTTCGCTAGAGAATGATACCAAAAAGGCCTGACGGGGTGAAAATAACCACTCTGTCAGCCTTTTTTCTTTATGAAGGTCTTCTCGCTTTTCTCCCTACCTAAATTCCTGTACACAACCTTCTTTTTAATTTTTCGATTTGGATGTATAGGGCTGGATTTTTCTGACAATACTGTGAGCATGAAGAATCCAGAGGAGGATATTATAATGAATTTGTTAGAAAAAACGAGAAAAATTAATGTGATGCTTCAAAAAACAATGGGTGGCAGCGGAGTAGGCTTCCAAGATCTCGCAAGACTATTATCTGAAGTGATTTCTGCAAATGTTTACATCATTACCGCAGATGGCTCAATCCTGGGAAGTGGAATGAATCAGGAGATTTCCCTGCAAGAAGAAGGGCGTTCATCCACGCAGCTACAGGAAGGTGTACATCAGAAGCTGCTAGAAGCTTCACAAACCTTGGCCAACGAGCCGGTTACCAGCCCGTACAGCCTTGTTCCAAAAGAGTTGAATTCGATTTTCCCGCAAATGATGACGACGATTGTTCCTATCAACGCAGGGGGAAGCCGCCTTGGCACACTCGTCCTGCTGCGTGCTTACGGTCAGTTTGAAACAGAGGATCTGATTTTGGGCGAGATCGGTGCTACCGTGATCGGTATGAAAATCGTCCGGCAGCGCACAGAACAAATTGAAAATGAAGTGCGTGACAAAACCTTTGCCAAAATTGCACTCTCGTCGTTGTCCTACAGTGAACAGATCGCGATTGAAAAAATTATGGAGCAATTGGATGCACGCGAAGGCTTGCTAGTAGCTAGCCAGCTGGCAGATCAAGCAGGTCTGACACGTTCGGTCATCGTGAACGCTCTTCGCAAGCTGGCAAGCGCAGGTGTGCTAGAATCCCGTTCGTTAGGAATGAAGGGTACCTATATCAAAGTGCTGAATGACAAATTCCCATCTGAATTGGCGAAATGGAAAACCTCATAATTTGCCACGAGCTACGAGAGAAGCTCTCCCAGAACGGGAGGGCTTTTGTTTATGAATCAACAAGTATAGCAGAAGCGATAAAACGTTCATAATTTAGCGATTGAACAAATGATTTTCTTCCCTTTATAATGTCCACAAAGGTTGAAACTTCAAAAAAATGAAAAAATAAAGTTTATACTTCAAAATCGAATGGAGGGTCTAAGAATGAAGGTGATTATTGGTGGGATTGCGCATGAAACGAACACGTTTTCCAATGTGCCCACGACGCTTGAGATGTTCCAAAGCTATGAGTGGGATTATCACGAAACGATTGTGAATCGCAATCGGGGCGTTCGCAACTTTCCAGGAGGGATGGTGGATCGCGCCGAAGAGCTGGGCATCGAGCTTTTGCCGACCTTTCTCACCTTTACGTATCCAGCGGGGACGATTTTGCGAGAAGCGTATGACCGGATTAAAAAGGAGCTTCTTGACACGATTGCTGCGACAGAAGGTGCAGATGCCATTTGTCTGGGGCTTCACGGAGCGGGGGTTGTAGAAGGAATGGATGATTTGGAGGGCGACATTCTGGCGTCAGTGCGTCAGTTGGTCGGTTATGACATTCCCTTAATTGTTACGCTCGATCTCCATGCAAACATGACACAAAAAATGGTGGATGAGGCCGATGCGCTCCTGGGTGTTCATCTTTACCCCCATGTGGATTGCTATGAACGCGGTATTGAAGCGATCGATCTGGCGCATAAGATGGTTACGGAAGGGATCAAGCCAACCATGCATTTGACCCGACTGCCGCTACTGATTCCGACATCTGCTACTCATCATTCCCCGGCACGCGAAATAAACGAAGCCTGCTGGGCGTGGGAGAAGGAAGAAGGCGTCATCGACTGTGCATTCTTCCACGGTTTTCCGTACACGGACATTCCTGAGCTGGGCGTCTCCGTTTTGAGCGTGACGAATAACGATCAGGAGCTCGCCAAAAAGGTGAGCGAGGATGTCGCCTGTCTGATTTGGGAAAAGCGGGATGAATTCGAGCTGAACATGCCCACTCCTGCCGAGGGAATTGCGATGGCACTGGAAACGGAAGGCATGCCCATCGTAATCAATGAGACTTCAGATAATCCAGGCGGAGGCACACCCGGAGACGGAACGCATTTGCTGCGGGCGATGCTGGAAGCCAAGTTGACAAATGCATGCTTTGGATTTATTTACGATCCCGAAGTGGTCCAGATTGCCCACCAGGCTGGAGTAGGCGCTACCGTACAGCTATCACTGGGTGGAAAGACAGACTACCTGCATGGAGAACCACTTGAAGTAACAGCCTACGTCAAAGCTTTGACAGATGGAAAATTCATTGCGACGACGCCGATGGGGCAAGGGGGACATGAGAATTTTGGCAAGTCCGTTCGCTTGCAAATCGACGGGGTTGACGTCCTGGTTTGCTCCGTGAAATCGCAAGTGCTGGATGAGCAAATTTTTCTGTTGCACGGAATGGACGTGACCAAATACAAGATCGTGGCCTTGAAATCAAGCACACATTTCCGAGCATCCTTCGAACCGATCAGCGCACGCGTCATTACCGTCGATTCGCCGGGACTGACGACGCTCAACTTCCGCTTCTTCAAATACGAGCGCGCCATTCGCCCGATTTACCCGTTAGACCCAGCCACAGAGTGGAACCTACATCAATTGACAAGGAAGTAGATGATCATGGAATCCGTACAGGAGCGCATCCGCAAGCATTATCCGGAATTGACCAACCAACAAAAACTCGCAGCCAAATACATTCTCGCCGAGCCGAAGTCCGTTGCACTGCAACCAGCCAAAGTTGTCGGGGCATTGAGCGGCACAAGCGAGACGACAATCATCCGACTATCCTACGCTCTCGCCTACTCCGGGTACAGCGAACTGCAAAGTGAGATTCGCAGCTCCTTATTGGAAAAAGTCCCAAAAGCTGATGCCATCCACAGTTTTCGTACAGCGGCAGTGGAGATGAAGGGAAAACAAGACCTGATTTCTTATAACATGGAGCAGGATGTTGCGTATATTCGGCAAACGTTAGGGGAATTGCAAAAGAACCATCTTTTGCAAGCGGTTTCAAGTATTATGGCAGCCAAACATATACTCGTTGTAGGGTTTCGCAGCTCCTATGCTCCAGCCCACTGGCTCGCCTTTACACTGAATGTCGTCAGAGGAAACGCGCATCTGTACAATGGGCCAGTTGATGACGTCAACTATTTGTTGACCCAGATCAATCAGGATTGGCTCGTGATCGCACTCTCCTTCCCCCGCTATACGAGTGAAACGATCCTGTTTGCAAAAGCGGCCAAAGAGAGAGGCGCCAAAATCATCGGGATTACAGACGATGAGCTATCTCCGATTGGACCAGTAGCTCATCAAATTTTAAAAGTCAGCGCACCTGCTCCTACTGCCTTAAAAGGAATGACGGCGATCTTTTCCATGCTGAATATTTTGATCAGTGGTGTGGTTCAGGCAGATGGAGAACAGGTACAACAAAGACTGAAAGAATACGAAGAGACAAGTCGACAAATATACCCGTTTGCGGAAGGGACAGAAGTGTAGCGGCAATTGATAAGGGGGATGGACATGAAGATTCACAGGTGGAAGCAAGGGGCCTTGAGTGTATTTGTAGCAACGGCGTTGATTGCAGGCTGTTCCTCACAGCCGACCAATCAAGCGGGGAATGACACGTCGGCCAAAGGGAACACATTAGTCATCGCTTCCTTGACGGACCCAGACTCGCTTGATATGCACAAAACGAGCTGGCTGAGCATGGAAAACAGTCTAATATACGAGCCTCTGTTAACCCGTGATGCAACAGGCAAACTTCAACCGCGTTTGGCAGAGAAGTACGAAATCTCGCAGGACGGCAAGGTTTGGACATTTATCCTCCGCAAAGATGTCCGCTATCACTCTGGCGATCCAATGACGGCAGCATCTGTAAAAGATTCCTTTGACCGTTTGCTCACCATATCGCCTGTGAAGGGGCTTGCAGGTCCGATTGAAAAAGTGGAAGCAACAGACGAACATACGCTCAAGGTGCATTTTAGCCAGCCGTTTGCCCCGTTTGTTAACGTCATTGTCGGTGGATTAGTCTCGCCTCTTGACGCCAAAAAGGCAAAAGAATTAGGGGATGGCTTCGCAGATAACCCATCTGCAACGGGGCCGATCATTTATGACAAACGCGAGCGGGGGGCTTCGCTCACCTACAAGAAAAATCCCGATTATAACTGGGGACCGGAGTACGCTGCCAACAAAGGTCCTCTGCAATTCGACAGCATGATGTTCCGGTTTATGAAAGACGACGATACGCGCCTGATGGAATTCAAAAAGGGTACGGTCCATGTGTTGTATGATGCGCCGCCGAACTCGGTTGCGGAGCTTGAGACACTGCCCGGAGTCAAGATTGAGAAAGTGATGGACATTGGAAACAAATACATCGCATTGAACAATAAGCACCCGTTGTTTTCAGATGTCCGTCTGCGCAAAGCAGTAGCCCTCTCCGTAGATCGCGATCCACTTGTTCAGGTAGCGTTGAACGGCTTCGGCAAGCCGGTCTATGGTCCTTTGGCACCCACGATTTATGGCTACAGTGAAGCGATTGAAAGCAAGGCAAAGCAGTTGTATACGAGAGATTTAGGCAAAGCGAAGCAGTTGCTAGCAGAAGCAGGCTGGACGGACAGTAATGGGGATGGCATCGTAGATAAGGACGGAAAACCGTTGTCGGTAGAAATGCTCGTCTCTCAAGAGCCAGCATTTCAGCGAGCGGTGCAGATATTGCAGAGCCAGCTGAAAGAAGCAGGGATTGATATGAAAATTAGCGTGCAAGAAATGACAACCATCAAAGAGCGCATTTCGAAAAAGTCGTATGATATGGCTTTGATGTACTACGGCTGGTTTGATGCGGATATCTTGTACCTCATCTTTGAAAAGAGCAATTCAACAAGCCGTACTCATTACAACAACCCTGAATTGGATGTTTTACTGAACAAAGGACGTTTGGAAATGAATGAGCAGGCGCGTCTCAAGATTTACGAAGATGCACAGGAGATTTTGGTGAATGACATGCCGTGGGTTCCGTTATGGGTGAGCGAGACGGTGATAGCGACACGTGGTGTCAAAGGCTTTACGGTCAATCCGTACACGCAAAACATTACGTTGCATGATGTCACGCTTGAAAAATAGACAACGGAGGTGAAGGAATGCGCCGATATGTAATAAAAAGATTACTTTCCCTGGTGGGTACACTGCTTGGCGTATCCGTCCTGATCTTCTTGATGGTACACCTCATTCCGGGCGATCCCGCAACACAAATACTCGGACAGTTTGCAACACCAGAGGCCATCAGTCAAATGAGAGCGAAGCTTGGTCTTGATCAACCACTGTGGCAGCAATACATGCGGTTTGTCGGAAACCTGTTCACTGGCGATTTGGGAACATCGTTATTCACTGGTGAAAAGGTATGGGATCAGATCATGAACCGTTTCCCGATCACCATGCAGCTTGCCATCCTTAGTGTAATCATTGCCGCAATATTCGGCATTTTGTTAGGCACGATTGCTGCCGTCAAGCAAAACACCATCATCGATCGGCTTGTGGTGCTTACCTCCTTACTCGGTATTTCGGCACCCGGCTTCTGGATTGCCTTGTTTCTCATCTGGATTTTTGCTTACAAGCTGGCCTTGTTTCCGATTTCCGGCTACGAGGGGATTCACTCCCTGCTTCTGCCAGCGATCACCTTGGGTATGGCGGAAGCGGGGATGATCGCCCGTATGACCCGCTCCAGCATGCTGGAAGTCATCAAGCAGGATTACATGCGGACAGCCGAGGCCAAGGGGGCGGCGCTTTTCCGAGTCATTTTGAGCCACGGCCTGCCGAATGCCATTATTCCTGTTGTCACGATGTTAGGTTTGCAGTTCGGTGCGCTCATGGCTGGAGCTGTGGTGGTGGAAACGGTGTTTTCTCTGCAAGGGATCGGCAGCCTGGCGATTGAGGCGATCAGTAAACGGGATATGCCGACCATACAAGGCATGGTGTTTTTCATGGCGTTGATTTTTGCCTTAACCAATTTGATCGTGGATCTCATTTACAGCCGGATTGATCCGCGTATCCATTTCGACTAAGGAAGGAGCCGATGAATGGTGAACAGTAATCGTCCGGAGTCGTATTGGGGAGGGATGGGCAAACGGCTGAAACGCAATAAGACAGCAATGGCGGGTGTAGTCATCCTGATCGTCTTTACACTTGGATCGCTTCTTGCTCCAGTCGTTGCCCCTCATCCTGTCGAACAAATGAACTTTAACAGCCGATTAAGCGCTCCGAGTCTGACGCATCTTCTCGGAACGGATGATTTCGGCAGAGATATTTTTTCCCGTCTGTTGCACGGGGGGAGAATTTCCTTGCTGATGGGTTTGATAACGGTTGTACTTTCTACCTTGATAGGTGTAACGCTCGGTATTATCGCTGGCTATTATCGTCGTGTGGATCTGTTTATCATGCAGGGCATGGATATTCTCATGTCACTTCCTGCCCTGCTTCTGGCGATCGCTGTCATTGCGGTCTTGGGCCCTGGATTAACGAATGCCATGATCGCGGTAGTCATTGCCGTTATTCCGTCCTATGTTCGGGTAGTTCGCTCTGCGGTCTTATCCATAAGGGAGAAAGAGTACATTGAGGCTGTTCGCGCTCTGGGAATCAGGGACTGGCAGATTTTGCTGAAACATGTTTTACCCAATATTCTCTCCCCAATCATTGTGCTTTCCACCATTCAATTCGGTGTGAGTATTTTGGCTGCAGCGGCCTTGAGCTTTCTCGGGCTGGGTGCGCAACCGCCGATGCCTGAGTGGGGAGCCATGGTTTTTGTCGGCAAAGCATTCTTGAGTCAAGCCTGGTGGATGTCCATTTTCCCTGGATTGGCCATCATGCTGGTTGTCCTTGGCTTCAATCTGTTAGGTGACGGATTACGGGATGCATTCGACCCGAAAACGAGGTAATGGATGAAGGGGGGCACGAGCTGATGAAAGAGGTACTTTTGGAAGTAAAGGATTTACGCTTACAGTTTAAGACGGATAAGGGTGAGCTGCCAGCGCTACAAGGCATTTCTTTTCAACTGAAAAAAGGGGAGACGGTAGCGTTGGTAGGCGAGTCTGGCTGCGGAAAAAGCGTGACGTCCTTGGCGATTATGGGACTCTTGTCCCGGGCGAACGCACAGATGGAGGGAAGCATTCGATTTCGTGATATCTTATTGAATCAGTTGAGTACTGGTGAACTTCGCAACATTCGCGGAAAAGATATCGCGATGATTTTTCAGGAGCCGATGACGTCGCTCAATCCGGTCCATACGATTGGCCGACAGCTAGAAGAAGTGTATCAACTCCATACCGATTTATCGAAAAAAGAACGCCAAGCAAAAGCGATTGAAATGCTCAAAAAAGTGGGCGTGCCGAGGGCAGAAGACATCATGCGGGACTATCCCCATCAGCTTTCGGGTGGGATGAAGCAGCGTGTCATGATTGCGATGGCGATGGCTTGCAACCCGGATTTATTGATCGCAGACGAGCCGACGACCGCACTGGACGTGACCATTCAAGCGCAAATTTTGGAACTGATGAACGATTTGAAGGAGAACGATCATACCTCTCTGCTACTCATTACGCATGACCTGGGTGTCGTGGCTGAAATGGCTGATCGTGTACTTGTGATGTACTACGGGGAGATCGTAGAGGAAGCTGACGTTGCCAGTCTGTTTTCGCATCCAAAGCATCCGTATACGATTGGACTTTTACGCTGCATACCCGATCTGGATGAGGAGGAGAAGCTTCGCCTCGATCCGATTGAAGGCAGTGTCCCGCTACTGGGTGAGGTGACACAAGGGTGTGCATTCCGCTTCCGCTGCTCACAGGCCGAGGAGCGATGTTACAAAGAAAAACCGCCGCTGATGGCAACGGGCACAGGCACACAGGCTGTTCGATGCTGGCTGTACGAGAACAAGGAGATGGCGGTATGAGGGATATCTTGTTATCAGTAAACGATTTAAAGACGTATTTTCCAATTAGCAAAGGACTATTTCGCAATCGCGACGAAGTGATTAAGGCAGTCGATGGGGTTTCTTTCCAGTTACGAAAAGGAGAAACGCTTGGGCTGGTAGGAGAGAGCGGTTGTGGCAAGTCAACGACTGGTCGCAGCATCATGCGACTCATTGAGCCTACGAGTGGAACGATTGAATTTGAAGGACAAAACATTACGGAGATGTCGGCTGCACGTTTTCGTCCACTCCGAAAGCGAATGCAAATCGTGTTTCAGGATCCGTATGCATCATTAAATCCACGGATGACCGTGCAAGGGGCTTTGGAGGAAGCGTTAGGTGTCAGAGATCCGCAGATGTCGGCGAAAGAAAGGCGCGATCAAGTAAAAGAACTGCTTCAGATGGTGGGTCTGAATGCTCAATACGCTACACGCTTTCCCCATGAGTTTAGCGGAGGGCAGCGGCAGCGGATCGGGATCGCTCGCGCATTGGCGGTGGAACCTTCATTAATCGTGGCCGATGAGCCGGTTTCAGCACTTGACGTGTCCATTCAGGCGCAGATCGTGAATCTTTTGCAGGATTTGCAGCAGCGTCTAGGCTTGAGCTATTTGTTTATTTCGCACGATCTAGGTGTCGTTCGCCACATCAGCGACCGAATTGCAGTGATGTATCTTGGACGAATTGTCGAAATCGCCAGCAAAAAGGATTTGTTTTTGCGCCCGTTACACCCGTATACAGAAGCGCTCATGTCAGCGGTTCCCAAAGCCAATCCGTTTCGGAAAAAGGAGCGAATCGTTCTTTCCGGGGATGTTCCCTCTCCGGCGAATGTTCCCGTTGGGTGTGCGTTCCACACCAGGTGCTCATATGCTACGGAAATTTGCCGCACAGTGCGTCCTGTCGCTACATTAGCTTCGCCGCAACATTATGTCGCATGTCATTTATATGGAATAGAAGGGATGAAGTACATTGAAAATCGAACGAATTGAATTGCAGCAACTACACATGCCACTTCGTTTCCGTTTTGAAACGAGCTTTGGATATACGACCATCAAGGAGCTCATCTTGGTCAGTGTATATGGAGAGGGAGAGGTAGGGCACGCGGAAAGTGTGGCGATGTCAGCCCCTTATTATAGTGAAGAAACGACAGGGACAGCATGGCACATGATGGAAAAGTTTATGATACCGAAGCTGTTTTCGAGTGAGATCGAGACCCCTGAGGATGTGGATCGGTTGTTTGCCCCGATTCGCCGCAACAACATGGCGAAGGCGGCTTTAGAAGGCGCAATCTGGGATCTATACAGCAAGCAGAAAGGAATCTCTCTTGCCAAAGCATTAGGAGGCGAGAAAGCTGTTATCGATGTAGGGATCAGCATCGGTATTGAACCGACTGTTGATCAAGTTTTGGCAAAAGTAGAGCGCCATCTCAGTGAGGGCTACAAGAAGATCAAGGTAAAGATCAAGCCAGGCTTTGACGTAGAGGTGATTCGAGCGATCCGCGAACGCTTTGGCGAGGGTGTCCCGTTGATGGCAGATGCGAACTCCGCTTACACAATGGAGCATTTGGATGTGATGAAGGAGCTGGATCAATATGGGCTGATGATGATCGAACAGCCACTCGCCCATGACGACATTATTGATCATGCCAAGCTGCAAAGGGAGCTGTCCACACCAATCTGCCTCGATGAAAGTATTCACAATGTGGATGATGCCAGAAAAGCGATAGAGCTAGGCAGCTGCGGCATTATTAATATCAAGGTGGGGAGGGTCGGCGGATTAACAGAGTCCAAGCGCATTCACGACTTGTGTCAGGCACACGACATTCCGGTGTGGTGCGGAGGCATGATTGAGTCGGGGGTTGGCCGCGCACACAACATTGCGATTACTTCTTTGCCGAATTTTACGATCCCAGGTGATACAGCCGCCTCCAGCCGTTACTGGGAGGAAGATATCGTAGAGAATGGTGTAGAGCTGATGGCTCCCGGTCAATTGGCAGTTCCAGATAGCCCGGGCATCGGTTATACCCTGAACCAAAAGGCGATCGGCAACTATGTGATTCGCACGGAAAATTTCCGACCTTAAACCAAAGCTTAACGAAAAAGGGGAGAAGGAACATGGCGGATTGGGTACAGTCGTTTGAGGAATACGCGCAAAAGCTGCTTGCAGAGGCAAAAGTAACAGGAACAGCAGTTGGATTGGCAGAGCAAGGAGTGCTAAGGTATTTCCATGGCTTCGGTTTGGCAGACGACACAGAAGATGCAAACGCATTAACCCCTGATACGGTGTTTGGCATCGGTTCCGTGACCAAGTCCTTTACATGTGTCGCCATCATGCAGCTTCAAGACGCAGGAAAGCTATCTGTTCATGATCCGGTCATCAAGTATCTCCCTGAGCTCCGTACGCCTAATGAAGCTTATACCCGGGAGATCACGATCCAGCATCTGATGACACATACCGCAGGCTTTCCTCCTTTGGATACATTAGCGGGTGCAATGAAAAGAAGCATTGTGGAGGGAGGGGATGACCTGTCCTCTAGCTCCAGTCTTGCTTTTGATCTCGAGAAAGTGGAAGAGATCAATACAAAAGATGAATTCATGGCCTATATTGGCAAGCTAAATTACGAGTTTTTAGGTGCGCCTGGAACGGAATTTAGCTACTCCAACGACAGTTACGCCATGCTCGGACTGATTATTGAACGAGTGAGCGGGATATCTTACGAGCAGTTTGTGCAGGATCATATTTTGGAGCCTGCGGGGATGAAGAACAGTGCCTTTCTCGTCGAAGATTTGCCTGAGGAAGCTGAGGTCGCTACGCTATTCACGCGGAAAAGCCCAAAGGATGGCGGTGAGGTATACCGTTCCCCTTCATGGTGGGATTCACCATCGATGCGTGCGGCTGGTTTTCTGAAATCGACCATTCACGATCTATTGCGCTATACGGAAATATTTAGAACGGGTGGATTGGTGGGCGAGAATCGCTTGCTCTCATCGGAGAGTGTGCAGGACTTGACGGCGCCTCATGTCTCCATTTCGCCGTTTCAAGCATACGGCTATGGATTGTTTGTAGCCAATTGCCATGATGGAACACTCATTGAGCACGGTGGGGCGATCAAGGGGGTTGCGGCACAAATTTTTGTTTTACCGGAGCGGGGGCTGACAGGAGCCGTACTGATGAACACAGATGGCGGGCCAATGGCCGATTTGATGCATGGCATTTTAAACGCAACCAATGGACGCTCTCCGGATACAGTACCGTTCGAATATTCGGATTATGAAATTTCTGTAGATGCACTCGCTGCATTTACGGGGGAGTATCGCTCATCTGAAGGGGCTATTGTATCGGTAGAAATTGAAGAGAACCAGCTGGTAGCCAAGAGTAATGGAGCGAATATTCCACTTCGTTCAGTAGGAGAAGACAGCTTCGTCATGAAGCGGGGAGAAACGGATATGTTTATCCACTTCGTCCGTAATGAGGCAGGGGTAGTTACCCGGATGGGCTTTGGCGCTCGTCAGCTGATAAAGGTCCTTGTCGAAAAAGAACAAACCGTATAAATAGCAAAACGCGTACCTGCAAGAGCTCATGCTTGCGTGGTGCGCGTTCTTTTTATTTATAGGAAAGGCGTCACGAAGAAAGGGTGACAGGAAGCTGCTGCTCCTCTACCATAGGTCGCTTCCAGTTCGGATGTTGCTCCATGTTCCGGAACGAGCGGAAAAAGAACAGGCTAAGGCTGATACTTACAAAGATGATACCGCCAAAGAATAAAAGAAGCCCCGGTGTTGTGATGTGTTTGGCGAGAAGAAAGGAGCACAGTGCATAGCTGACTGGACCGAAGCCAACGGACATCAAGGAAAGCAATGACATGACACGACCGAGCATGTTGGCAGGGACGATACTTTGAATGTAGGTGATAAACGGAATATTCGTCATACTGAGCGCCATCCCGATGAGAAAATGAGAGACAAGTCCAAAGGAAAGCTCCTCAATGAAATAATACGAGCTGATTCCAACTCCCATACATCCGAGAATGACAGGGAGTAACATAAATTTTCCACGGAATCCTTTACACAATGCAGTCAAAATACCGCCGACAATCATGCCCACTCCAAGTGAGGTACTGAGTGAACTAAAAGCACTACCGTCCCATCCGAGGTCATTTACATGAATGGGAATGATCATGTTAACTGGGCCGGAGAACATCATGTTGGTGAACAGTGATGTTGTTAAAATAAGAGCGAGGATCGGGATTGAATACGTAAAACGAATACCTCCCAAGATATCCTTGAAATAGGAACTTGCCCTTGACTCTGATGTCGTGTCTTTGGAGTATGCGTGTGAATGGAGAGAGAGTATAAAGAGTGTTCCTACGAAGAAGGTGCATGCCAAGATCAAAAACATGATCGGATAACGAACGGTTCCAATTAATAAGGCAGTAACTACCGGTCCGGCAACCATGCTAATCTGATGGCATAGTTCCATTAAGCTGTTAGCTGGCGAAAGTTGTTCTCGAGAGACAAGTGAGGGCAGAATCGAGCTGCGTGCTGGCCAAAAAAATGCATCGACTGTCCCGAATAAAGCCGCCATGACGTACAGGCTCACTGGGAACCAGTCGCTATTTCCTTGAAGCATAAGCAAACTGAAGCAGGCTAAAATAATTCCCCTCACCAAAAGGGAGGAAAACATAATCCATTTTCGATTCAAACGATCAGCAGCCACCCCGCCCGCCAGCATAAAGAGGAGACGGGGGATGGACAAACAAATCAAAGTCGTGCCGAGGATTGCTCCTGAGCCCATGGCATTCACGATATACCAGTTGAGCAGGATGAAGAAAGCTCCGTCAGCCATTGCCGAAAATAAAGTGCCGCACCATAATCGCACAAACGATCCATTTTTCCAAAGGGAATTATTTGTCGCCAGAGTGCTCATCTCCATTTCCCTCCTTCTTTTTCTTCACGACAATCTTATTGAATTCAGACGGTTGGTGCTCATAGTTATCTGGCAAGGAATCGTCTTCTGCGACGTAGTAACGTTCATTTGTCATGAACCCGACCGTGACCATGAAAAAGTTTTCAACTGTATCCTCCGCTTCTCCAGCAGCTATCCGCTCTAAGTAACGATCTTCCATTTCGGATAGCTCCTCAAGTAAGGCCTTATATTTAGTGAGCCAAGCAAATATTTCTTTTCGAGGTGCTCTCAATTCGGAGCTAACTGCAATTGCAGGAGGACGATCCTCTTGATCCGAAAAGAGCATGAATGACTCGTCTGGTGCGTTATACAGGCGATTTATACCGGAGCGCAGGTGATTTATCATCGTTTCCTGCAAAAGGATACTGTCTTCGCGCAGGGAGGGTAGCAAATCATCACTAACCTTGAAGTCGTAAGCAACTGCCCGATAAAACTTTTGCACGATCCCGTTCTTTTCTTCTGTACGCACGACCTCAACGAAGCCATGGCTTTCCAATTCCTTCAGGTGATAATGCACTTTAGAGGGAGAAAGGGAGAGAAGGGTAGCAAGCTGCTTGCCTGTGTATTCCTCCTTGACCAGCATCGTGATGATCTGTAGGCGCAAGGAATCGCTGACAGCTTTTAATTGATCCAAAGTTTCCACAACTACGTATCGTTTCAAGTCGATCAACCTCGTTTCGCTGAACGTGAATGTTTTGTTATTTTTAGACGTTCAGTTTTATTTGAACGTATTGTAACAACAAAACGATCCATTTCGCAAGATGGATTTGCGCATATTTTTCGACAAGTGCTACAATATTGAAAACGGTGAGAGGGTGCATTCCTGTGGCGATCTTACAACATCCCGTCTTTCGCCGTTTGTATACGGCCCACGTTGTACACATCATCGGAAATGAATTTACATTTATTGCGGTCGTTGGACTTTTACATGATTTAAGTGGATCGGGTCTTTCCTTTGCGGCAGGTACTGTGTTTCGTATGCTCCCTTATGTATTTGCCAGCTTTTTCGCGGGGACGCTAGTGGAGAGTTGGGATAAACGGCGAGTCATGATTGTCGTCAATCTGCTTCGCGGCATTCTCGTCAGCTTGTTTTTCTTCATCACATCTGCGACCTACTTATGGGTGGCTTTTTTGTTATTGATCCTGGTCAATATTTGCAGTGCTTTTTTCCAACCAGCCATGCAAGTAGCGATCGTACAATCCGTGGAGGAAAAGGACAGGTTAGCTGCCAATTCTCTTTTGCAAGGGACGACCTCGTTTCTCATTATCGTTTGTCAGGGTATAGCAGCAGTTCTGGTTTACTTGTTCTCCTACCGTTACAACTTTTTGCTCGATGCCGCCTGTTATTTGTTGTCGCTGTTCATCTTGTTGGCGCTCCCGCATATCGCCAATTCTGTTGATTCGAAAGCGGCTGTACCTTTTATGGAAAGGCTAAAAGAGGGCTTCCGTTATATCGGTAAGCATCGGGAAATTGGCAGTGTAATCGGCTATCAGATGGCGGAACGGGTATGTGGCGCCTATTACATTATGTTGATGTACTATGTTCTTACGGAGCGGGGAGAGGGCTTGTATGTATTCGGACTCCTGGATATTCCGTTGGGACTCGGAGGTGTGATCGCTGGGATTGCCGTGAATAAGCTGTCTGACAGCCTGAGCGAGAAAGCAACGTGGCGTGTCCAAGGTTGGGCACTCGTAGCGATGGGATGCTCGATTATCGCCGTGTTTCATGCAAAACCACTACTTGGACTGGCAATCGCCATCCTCTTTGCATCAACGGCTCAGTTTAGTTCATCGATATTGTCTGTGACGAAGCTGCAACGTCTGTCTGATCCTGCTTATCTGGCTCGCGTTTTTTCCATACGGGAAATGGCGACTATGGGAAGCTTTTCTGCGAGCTGCTTGATTCTCGGATTCAGTGCGGAGCAGTTCGGTAGTGCCGCTGTCTCCGTGTGGCTTGGCTTCTTTGGGGTTGCAGCAGGATTTCTGTGGCTTTGGAGCCGTCGTAAGCTACAAAAAGATAGCAGTCGTACAGTAATGATGTAGGAGAGATTCCTCTGCTTATTTGGAGCAGAGGTTCTTTATGATACAAAACGAAACTTTTAGATTTAATAAATATAATTGTTGAAAAAGTATGAATCTGACTATACAATGAATGGAAATATAGAGAAAAAGGAAGATGCAGCATGAAAGAATTATGGCAACAGCGTTCATTTCGCTGGTATTGGCTGGGGATGTTCTTGTCTAGTCTAGGGGATCAGTTTGGCTGGATGGGCTTGACGTGGTTTGTCATGAAGAAAACAGGCTCACCTGCGGCGATGGGTGGGGTCGTTCTTGCGTATATGCTTCCTGCTGTTTTTGCTGGTTTAGTAGCGGGAGTTTTGCTGGATCGATTTGATCGCCGCAAGCTCATCATGATGGACAATATCGCGCGAGGATTTATTTTTATAGCGTTGGTCGCATTATTGCAGGTCGATCAAGTTCCACTATTTGTGATATACGTGCTGATTGTGATTGCCGGAATCCTTTCTCCGTTGAGCACAGCTGGGGCGCAGACATTGTTGCCGAGAATCGTCTCGGACAAAAATCAATTGGTCAAAGCAAATGGCGTGATGGAAACGCAATGGCAAATTGTGTATATGTTTGGACCGGCACTCGCCGGAGTTTTAATCGGGTTGATTGGGGAAGCTTATGTTCTATTGATTGATGCGGCTAGCTTTTTTGTATGTGCCTTCTGCTTCTCAAGGCTGCCTCGTGAGCTTACGAAAAGTGCGAATCCTACAACAATTGTAAAAGGTCAAATGGGAGTGTTCTTTCGTTCTCTCTGGAGTGACATGCGAACAGGGTATCGCTACATATTTGGACGCAAGCAATTGATCATTCTTGTTTTCTTTACGTTTTTGTTTAACATGTCGTATGGCCCCATTGAAATTGCATTACCCCTGTATGCGAATCAGGATTTGGCAGGGGGATCTGTTGCATTAGGGATGCTTTGGTCTTCTTTGGCAATCGGGGCATTACTAGGCTCTCTCTTTTTCTCGACGGTTACGTGGAAACTTCCGTTGGGATCGACGCTAGCAGGAATTATCGTGGCGTGGGGATTGACGACATTGCCAATCGCTTTATTCTCGCGGTTGGAGATCGCAATGGCTTCGATGGTTGTGGCGGGCTTTTGCTTTGCTCCCTATAACATCATGTATAGAAGCTACCTGCAAAAACAGGTGCCCGATGCTCTCTTGGGGCGGGTATTAACCAGCGTTCGAACGATTACGGGGACGGGAATGCCGGCGGGAGCGGCTGTCTCTGGCGTCCTCATACCCTTCCTGGGCGTTCAAGGGATCATTGGAGCCGGAGCAGCCGTATGTATCATTTTCGGTCTTCTTGCATTCGGGGCATTGAAAAACTTGGAGGATTCCTCATCACTTCCTATTGAGGAGAGGTGAGACGAGGTGTTTTAGCCACTGAGGTAATAAAAAGTAGATACGGGAGAGCGCATGTAGACGAAATGGCATGGCAACCTCCGGACGTTTTGCTTCCGCCGCTCGATAAATGGCTCTTGCCGTTTGTTCTGGTGTCAATAAATACCGACTTACTTTGCTGCGATAGCTACCTGTTTTGTCTGCCTTATCCAAAAAAGGTGTGTCAATCGGGCCTGGCATCGCACACGTCACAGCAATTCCAGTGCCTTGCAGCTCATGACGCAATCCTTCACTAAAACGGATGACGGCTGCTTTGCTGGCAGCGTATACCGCAGCTTTGGCTGTAGCGACCTGTCCGGCAAGTGAGGCAACCGTGATAATATGCCCTTGCTTTTGCTGAAGCATCATCGGCAAAAAGGCACGGGTCGTGTAGAGAACACCGGAAATATTCGTTCGCAGTGTTTCTTCCAGCTCCTCCACGCGCATTTCGATGAGTGATTCAAAGACGGCCATCCCGGCATTGTTGTAAAGAAAATCGCATCGTTCGAAGCGGATGTGCACCCATGCAGCGAACTGCCGAATGTCTTCGTTGCTGCTGACGTCTAACGGGTAATGATGGAGTCGATCCGGATAATCTTTTTGTAACGAAACGAGTTCCTGGGTAATCGTTTTCCGGCTAGTGGCAATGACACAATCTCCTTTTTCCAAATGAAGTCGTGTCAAAGCTAGACCAAGGCCACCAGAAGCTCCGGTGATGACGACAATACGGGTAATCGACATGTCATCCACTTCTTTCTTGTGTAGAGTATTGGTTTCCACTGTGAATGGCAAAGTATAAGCCCCTGAGTTGTTGTGAAGGCTAGCCTCTAGGGGGTGAATGCACATGCCAGCAGTAAAATGTTCTGTAGCAAACTGTGAGTACTGGGCGAAGGGCAATCTTTGCAGCGCCGAAGAGATCATGGTAGAGATTGACGCACACGCCACCGTAAACCTGAAAGAAGAATTCGCAGGCGAGTACGGTCAAAACACGCAGCATCAGGATAAGGCTAAGACATCGTCTGAGACCTGTTGTCTGACGTTCAAGCCGAAGACATCCGAAAAGAAATAACGCTTCGGCGCAAAAAGGACGTATCCCTTTAAGGTGATACGTCTTTTTGCTATTCAACCTATACGCTTGTCTTAGCTGGAAAAAGCTCGTTGACTTTTTGGGCAACCTCTTCCCAAGAAGTGACTCGATGGACGAGCGGAGGTAAGGCAGCTTGGTTATATGGAGTGTCAAACAAGAACACGGGAATTTGCAGCGCCTCTGACAATTGCAAAGCGTTCTCCAGACGATCCTCCAAAAATAGGTCCACGCCCCACTTGCGGGCAGCTGACAGCTTGTCGTGGCTCCCAATCAAATCCACTTCATGATGAGGGATATTGTAGCGAGCAAACCATTGTAACGTCACATCGCGGTGACGATCCTCACGAGCACTTATATATACCAGCTTGTGGGAGGTAAACCAATCGCGCAAAACCTGATCGGCTATTCCGTGAACAGGCGCACCATCATATAGGCGCTCCCCATTTTGATCCAGCCACATTTCAAACTCTGCGTCCGTGATTTGATACACGTTGGCTAAATTGTATTCCACACAATCTTCATATCGTAAATCTCTTCCAAAGCTCTCATTCATCAACGGAACAATACTGCTGGGTGATGTGACTGTACCGTCAATATCAATGCCAATGGTTAGGATTTTGTCTGGTTTCATTCTCTCGCCTCCCGTTTAAATTGTACAACGTAGGCAGACAATAAGGCTACTTCCTTCACTTAATTAATCCTTTACCAAAAAAGGGGCTGAGCATGCTATGTTGGATCGACACGAACGTAATGATGCGAAGCGGAAGGAAGACACCGGTTTTTCCGAGACGGTTGATCAGCACGACAGGGAGTTTGCAGCGAATACCTGGACACAGGCCGTCTTTGACGAAGAGGAAGATCGGTCGAGGCGCAGGGTTCACTATGACCCTCACTCCTTGACAGAGCGCTATACAGGCGAGCTGGATGAGGAGCGAAAAGACTTTTCGGAGCGTTTGGATGGCGTTGTTTTGACAAAGGAGGACCGTTCACCGGTTGCCAAAGTCAGAGATGACGACATCGAGGCGGCGGCGGAAATCGCCGAGCCGTTTCCGACGAGTCGTGCTGCCAGTGAGATCGACACAGACGAGGAAAACCGGGGAAATCGGGCCAGCGGTATCGGGATGACTGGCTTGGGCTTATCGATCCTGTCCTTGTTTTTCATGCCGTACTTGGTGGCTCCAATTGGTATGGTGCTTGGCTATCTGGCGTATCGACGCAACTCGAAGACGCTGGGAGTCTGGGCGATGATCGTAGGTGCTGTTGCCATTTTGGGCGCATTAGTCATCTACCCGTATTATACGGCTCGCTAAAAGCATCAAACCAAAACCCTCTCCGGTTCGTTTAGCTGGAGAGGGTTTTTTATGTTATTTGTACAAAGAGGAAACAAAAGGCGTAATGGCTGCGATCACGGCGTCACAAAACACATCGGAACGACGCACGCGATTATCTGTTAAAAGGGAATAGGCGCCGCCGCGATGATTACTGCCGACGGTTTTCCCCCATTCATCTATGATGGTACTGAGCTCAATTTGTTCCTGCTGGATTCGGTGAACAGCTTGATTCGGGATAGGAAAAGCCAAACCCTTTCCAATAAATAGCTCACTTCCATTCCAGGCTGCACAGATGGAAATCAAATACCACTGTTTTGTAAACCGCTCATCGTACATAAGTCCGCCTTCCAAGCCTAGCCCGATGTCTGCTTCCGGGGCTTGACTACGTGCAGCTTTTGCCCGATTGATCGCTCCTGTTATCGTTTCTTCTTCACTCATCGGTTGAGCCGCTACGCCAGAGGGGACGGATATGCAGAAAGGTTCCGTTCCCGTTGCTTTTTGTACAGCGAGGCGTTTTGCTTCATTTTTCGTTCCGAGTGCATAGCGGAAAATATGAAAATCCAATGCTTGTTCCACCTCTTCCCATCATCGATGCTAGTGGTAGTATACCACCTTTTGATTCGACCGCGATTCTCTGGGGTGTGATAAGATAATAGGCATAGAAAAGAGTCAGACCTAGCATACGAAAGAGAAAGAGGAGTGGACGATGAAATTTACAAAGCTGCATGGCTTGGGGAATGATTACGTTTACGTCAACTGTTTTGAGGAAGACTTATCACGTGTAGATTTACCCGAATTGGCACGAAGAGTGAGTGATCGGAATTTTGGCATTGGGGGCGATGGACTGATCCTCATTATGCCATCTGAGCGAGCAGATTTTCGCATGCGGGTCTTTAACAATGATGGCAGCGAAGCAAAAAATTGCGGAAACGGCTTGCGCTGTGTGAGTAAGTACGTATACGATCACGGTTTGACGGAGCAAACAACGTTTACCGTGGAGACATTGGGAGGGACCGTCACTCCTGTCGTATCGCTAGGAGCAGATGGTAAGGTCGATCAAGTAACAATCGATATGGGAGAGCCTCGTTTTGAGCGAGCAGCAATTCCGATGACAGGCATTCCAGAAGAGCAAGTAAAAGAAGAGGGAATCGAAGTCGGTGGAACGGCGTTTACGATGACGGCTGTTTCGATGGGGAATCCTCATGCCATCCTTTTTGTGGATGAAGTGAAGGAAGAAGATGTTCGTCACTACGGGCCAATGATCGAGTATCACGAGTGGTTTCCTGAGCGAACCAACGTCGAATTTATCCAAATATTGAATCACGAGGAAATTCTTTTCCGGGTATGGGAGAGGGGATCAGGTGTAACGCTTGCCTGCGGGACGGGAGCTTGCGCTGCTGCAGTAGCTGCCCACTTGAGTGGAAAGACAGGAAGAAAAGTCACGGTCCACCTGGCAGGAGGCGATCTCTTTATTGAATGGAAGGAAGCGGATAATCGCGTCTATATGACGGGTCCGGCTACTGAAGTTTTTTCTGGCGAGTATGTAGGGGAGATTCCGTTTAAATAGAAGCAAGCCAAAACCGTTCCGTCGAACTGACAGGAGCGGTTTTTTTACAAAAAATAGCGTGGTCACGGCGAATCCTTCATGCCGTCACCACGCTATCGAATTCGAATAAGTGTCACGCGTTGTACACCTCATTTAGGTATGCGACATCCGTGCGGTCGTACTGAGGGATATTTTTGTTCATCTTCGCCAGTTCCGCTTGCAGTCTTTTCAATTCGGCTTCCATCTTCTTGATTTCTTCTTGCATAGCTTGTGCTGTCATGGTGGTTCTCTCCTTAGTTGTTGTTTTTTATCTAAATTTATTGACTATTCTAACGAAAGGCCAAACCAATGTAAATAGCCTATATCTGGATGTAAGCGCTTTATCCGTGAATAGTCTGTGAACGGTTGTTCAGATTGTCTGATTTGGCCTTTTGAGAGCAATGCACTCGGGGAAAAATAAGGTCGAGAAGTGTAATACTTTGTATGTTCTTTACGAAAAGTCATGTTATGATGAAGCGTAGTATTCGGGCATCTTGCCCTTAGGAAGGTGTGTACTGGTGATTTATTTGGACAACAGTGCGACTACCCGGCCTCATCCTCAAGTGATTGAAACCGTTAGACGCGCGATGGAAAGCTACTATGGAAACCCGTCTTCTTTGCATCAAAAAGGAGTAGAGGCGGAAAATGTACTGAAGCAGGCGCGAAAGGTTGCCGCTCAGTACTTGGGCTGTAAAGAAAGTGAAGTTATTTTTACTTCAGGTGGTACGGAGAGCAATAATACGGCGATCAAGGGTGTAGCCTTTCAATATCAAAACAGAGGGAAACATATTATTACAACGCAGATCGAGCATCCGGCTGTTTACGATGTTTGTAAACAGTTGGAAGGTCTGGGTTTTGCTGTGACATATCTGCCGGTAGATCGTGAAGGTCGCGTATCGGTAGAAGCTGTTCAGAAAGCAATGCGTCCGGATACGATTCTCGTTTCGGTCATGCATGTGAACAACGAGCTGGGAACCATTCAACCGATCCTAGAAATCGGACAATGGTTGAAGCAATTCCCGAAAGTCCTGTTTCACGTCGATGCTGTCCAGGGAATTGGGAAAGTTCCTTTGCGCATCAAGGATTCAGGGATCGATCTGCTGAGCGTCTCTGCGCACAAGTTTTACGGGCCCAGAGGAGTTGGCATTTTGTATAAACGGGAAGGCTTGATTATTCACCCGTTGATGATGGGTGGCGGTCAAGAAGGGGGAGTTCGCTCAGGAACGGAAAACCTCCCAGCCATCGCTGGTATGGCAAAAGCAATCCGGATTCTAGAAGAACTGGGCAGCGTCGAGATGATCAGGCTGCAAAAATTGAATCAACAGCTTCGTGAGGGGATTGCAACGATGGAAGGTTGCGTCGTGAATACCCCGGAATCGAATACGGCTCCTCATATTATGAACTTGTCAGTACCAGGAGTAAAAGCAGAAGTCCTGTTGCATGCTTTGGAGGAAAAAGGTTTTCTGATATCCACCAGGTCGGCCTGTTCATCCAAAGTCAATGAGCCGAGCAGAGTTCTGACTGCGATTGGCATCGAGCGGGATTGCGCGTTGTCATCTCTGCGGATCAGTCTGGGTCGGGAAAATACAGCGGACGACATTCAGCAGTTTTTGAAGGCGTTAGAGGAATGCGTTAGTGTGCTTCGGACTTATATCAAACAACAACCTGCCCCCGCTCATAGAAAATAGTGTGGACAACTAAAAGGAGATAATCATGAACTACGATGTTATTTTAATTCGTTATGGTGAGTTGGCGCTTAAAGGGAAAAACCGCGATCAATTCGAAGAGGCCCTTGTAAAAAGCGTGAGAAACGTACTGCGCTCGTTTTTTAAAGTAAAAGTTCGACGCAATTACGGCCGGATGTACGTGGAGCTACACGGCGAGGACGCTTACGCGGTTATGGAGCGTTTGAAGCGCGTTTTTGGGATTTCTTCCTTTAGTCCGACGATCCAGGTAGATCCTGATATTGAAACGATCAAGGAAAAAGCGCTGGAGTTGGTTCGTCAATTGAATCCACAGCCACGTACGTTCCGTGTGGTTTCCCGTCGTGCGGATAAACGCTATCCGATTCAATCGATGGAGGTCAATCGAATGGTGGCAACGCACATCCTGCGTGCTCTGCCAGCTATCAGCGTAGACTTGCACGAGCCAGATACCATCGTGAATGTAGAAATTCGCACAGAGGGTACTTACATTAGCTGTGAAACCATCAAGGGACTAGGTGGCTTGCCAGTTGGGGTGAGCGGAAAAGTTCTGTTGCTTCTATCTGGGGGTATCGACAGTCCTGTAGCGGGTTGGATGATGCTGAAGCGTGGTGTGACACTTGAAGCGATCCACTTCCACAGCTATCCGTTTACGAGCGAGCGCGCTTTGCAAAAAGTACGTGACCTGGCTCATAAGCTGACGAAATGGGGAGGAACTGTCCGTCTCCACGTTGTACCGTTTACCGAGATTCAGACCGCCATTCGTGAAAAATGTCCAGAAGACTATTTGATCACCATCATGCGTCGCTTCATGATGCGCATTTCGGAGCGTGTTGCGGAAAATACGAATGCCAAGGCACTCGCAACAGGAGAAAGCCTCGGTCAAGTTGCATCGCAAACCTTGGAAAGCATGGACACGATCAACAAGGTGATTTCAATTCCGATCCTTCGACCACTCGTCGCGATGGACAAGGTAGATATCGTGGACATTTCTCGTCAAATCGATACGTACGAGCTTTCTATTTTGCCGTATGAAGACTGCTGCACGGTGTTTACACCGAAAAATCCTGTAACGCGACCGAAGCCTCGCCTCGCTGCAAAATTTGAGGAAGTGCTGGATGTAGAAGCGTTAGTGGAGGATGCTGTAGCGCGAACTGAAATCGAAGAGATTACAACGAAGCCAAAAGAAACGACAACCGACCTGTTTTAACTATAGGTATAGAGAAACTCGCGACACGGGGGAGAAGGAATTATGATAATCCGTTATGAGCGAAATGGTAAGGTGAAGCATGGCTGGATGGTGGAAGAGGATCACAAAGTACGCGTGATTGAAGGGGACATTTACAAAATCCATACGGCAAAGCCGATCATGACGGGCCTTGAGCTACCTTTGGATGAGGTCACGTTAAAGGCGCCAAGTGATCCAAGCAAGGTTGTATGCATCGGATTGAATTACCGGGACCATGCGGCTGAGATGGGGATTGACCTGCCAAAAGAACCGTTGATGTTTTTGAAGCCGTCAACAACTGTCATTGGACCTGGTGAGCCTATCGTTTATCCAAAGCTGACGCAGAACCTTCATTATGAAGGCGAACTCGCCGTGGTGATTAAGAAAGAGGCCAAGAAGATCCAGGCTGCGGATGCAGACGATTATATTTTGGGATTTACTTGTGCGATTGATGTGACCGCGCGCGATCTGCAGATGAGCGATGGGCAATGGACTCGGGCAAAAGGCTTTGATACATTTTGTCCGCTTGGACCTGCTATTGCAGCCAAACTGGATTATCATCATTTGCGTATCGTGACACGAGTAAACGGGGAAGTTCGTCAGGATGCTTGCACAGATCAATTGATTTTTTCGATTCCGCAGCTGATCGAGGCTGTATCTGCGGTCATGACGCTTCGCCCCGGCGATGTTATTTTAACCGGGACGCCATCTGGTGTAGGTGAGCTTGTTCCAGGTGATGAAATTTCGGTAACCATTGAAGGAATCGGAACCTTAACGACTCATGTAGTGGCTGAGGAGTAGTCATACATTCTTTGATAAGATCGACCAAGCCCCCTGCTTGTTTGAAGTGGGGGCTTGGTTTTTTTATTTATTCTTCTTCGTTCGGATCATCATGAATGGGGTGCGCGGATGGGTCTTGTCTAGGAAGGTCTTGATGCATTAGCCTTGTTTCATAAGTGAATCGAGTGGTGGTGGAATGCTGTCCGGGCTCCCAGCCTGTTGCTTTCCCTAAGCGAGCTTCGTTCGTGGCAGCTCCAAATGGCCCCTCAGGGAATTCTTCCTGAAGGATTTCATTGCGTTGTGACTCTACAGTAGATAATTCACTGTAATGATCGTTTTCGTATTCTTCATAGGTTGGTTTTGGATCCATAGTAACACCGCCGTTTAATTGTTGGATACTTCACGGGTACGCAGCTAAAGCGCCAAGCGTTTATAGTGTGAAATAAAAAGAGAATCGCTATTCGTTTTTCCTGTTGACTCCGTGACTCGTTTCATTTATATTTAAATTCTGCTCGAAACAATCAATGCAAATAAAAAATCATCAATAAAAAAGTGAGAGAAACACTTGACTTATACCTGGTGATTTTGTTATATTAGATCTTGTCGCTGCTGAACGAAGCGAAATGGTTTAAAAAACCTCTTGCAAAAACAGTTGCGATATGATAAGATAGAAAAGTCGTCTTCGGACGAATTGCACA
>NZ_JABSUV010000016.1:0-137474 GCF_013284275.1 Brevibacillus sp. HB2.2 | reverse complement strand
TTCGCGGGCAAAAGAAACGCAACGTGCCCGGGCTACGTAGCGGCTACCACTTTTGCGTTTCCCCGCAAATCCCTTCAGAGCTGACAGTCTTAGCCCCCAGCAGGACGGAGCCTGGAGCCTAGACTGGAAATATTCTTCTCCCCACCGCAGCCACAATACTGGCTTCGCCAAGATTTTTGGTGAAGCCTTCGTACCCAAAGGGCAAAAGTCTTCGATGTCGATATGGATTTTTATAAATACTTATCTACTAAAAAAGACCCTCTCCATTTGGTGGAGAAGGTCTCTAGCTCCTGCTATTGAATCGTGACTTGGCTCACGTCAATGTACCCGGATGGACTGATGTACACACCCTGTACATTTTTTGCAATGGCTGCGAGGTTTTCACTGCTGCGGAATGGCAACAACGGCACCTCCTCCATCTCGATTTGCTGCGCCTCTGCGTAGATTTCCTTGCGCTTCTCTGGATCTTTTTCCTTACGCCCCGCCTCGATCAGCGCATCGACTTTCGGATTATTGTAGAAGGAATGGTTGCCTGGCACACCTGCTGACGTGCTGTGGAAGAGATTGTACTGGTTGTAATCGGCATCCCCGGTCGCATTGCCCCAGCCACTAATGAACATTTGCGCTTCCCCTTTTGCCGCCAATTCCAAATACGCGCCGAACTCCATCACTTGAATCTGCAAGTCGATCCCGATTCCCTTCAGCTGGGATTGCAGCACTTCTGCCACATTGATCCGTGCCTTGTTGTCATTGAGATAGATGGTTGCCTTGAATCCGTTGGCGTAGCCTGCTTCGGTGAGCAATTGCTTCGCTTTGTTCAAATCGTAGTCTGGCGTTTTAATATTCGGGCTGTAGCCGATGACTTTTGGCCCTAATGACGAGATCGCTACTTTTCCGACATTGTTATAAACCCCTTTAATAATTGCTTCCTTATCAATCGCATGGGCGATGGCCTGACGAACGCGAACATCATCAAAAGGCTTCTGCTTGACGTTCATCCCGATATGGTCAACCGCGAATGATTCGAATCGCCCCAAAGACATGCTCTGCGAGTTCTGTACCCTTTCCAGTTCAGTGACCGGTAGCTGTTCTGCGACATGAGCTTCCCCTGTCTCCACCATGGCTACACGTGTCGCGTCCTCAGGAATGGTCTTGAAAACGACTTTTTCCAGCTTCGGCTTGTTTCCCCAATACTTCTCGTTTCTCACCAAGACGATTTCTTGTCCAGGTGTCCATGATTCAAAGATGAACGGCCCCGTCCCTACTGGTTTCTTGGACAACTCTTTGCCAGATTCCTTCATCGCCTTCGGACTGATGATGCCACCCTCGGCACTCGCCAGAACGGACAGGAGCCCTGCGAACGGATAATGTAAGATAATCTCTACCTTCAGTGGGTCAATGACCTTCACTTCTTTAATCATGCCAAACATGTTTGCTTTAGGAGTCGGATTGTCTTTGTCCAAAATGCGGTCGATCGTCTTCTTCACGGCATCCGCATTAAAAGGCTCCCCATCGTGGAAGGTAACACCGTCACGCAGTGTGAACTCCCAGGTGACATCGTCTTTTTGTTTCCATTCTTTTGCCAAAAGAGGTTTGTACTCGCTATTCCGATCCATCATGACCAGACCTTCATAGAGCTTGTGCTGCGTCACTGCCATGGAGTTAATCTGGGTACTAAAATGCGGGTCCAGATTATTGGCATCGGACAAGCGCGCAATAATCAGGGTACCACCTCCACCCGCTGCGGCGGATGAAGACGCGGGGCTAGTCGAAGCTTGATTGGAGTTGGGCGCGGAATTCGTCCCACTGGATGTCTGACTGCCACCACAGCCTGTCAAGACTGTGGAAACCAAGACAGACAGGGCGAGAATGGATCGTAGCATGTGCTTCTTCTTCACTGTGAATGCCCCCTTATTCTGGATGATAGAATGAAAAGAATATGACATGACTAAATATTACTAATTTTCTCACTATTAATCTTTTCATTATCTTTACCTTTCTTTTCACTTTCTTTACTATGTCGTTTTTGAATGTTAAAAATAACTCTATTGGAGCTACCTGCGCCATAGTGGAGGAGAAGAAAAAGCACAGGTCTCTTCGACTCTGACACGCCAGCATGGGAGATTCACTGGACGTCTCCACTTAAAAAAGGGGACCGTCGGGCCAAAGCCACCCTACGGGCGGACGTTTCTCGAGGAAGAAGTGTTCGACAAGCGTGGTCCCCTTTTTTAAGTTCCGACTGGGCTGGCTTTGTCAAGGTCTGCGAGCCCTGTGCTTTTTCTTCTCACTAGCTTTGTTGGTTCATCGGTACCTTTGAAAACGTAAAGAAGATAAAAAACCATCCCTCAAAAAGGGATGGCCGTGCATGAGAGAACATTTATAGTTCAACATCTTTGTCCCACCGTCTTTCCAGGTCCCTCACGGTCGAACTTTTCTCGACATCCTGTTCATTCTTGTAAGTTCCCAGCATGACGTCAAAAACAGGGCTGGTAACACCGTACCAATAATGTTCGTTTTTGAAGTGATGCCATAGATGGAGCTTTTTCATCCAGCGCCCCCATGGAGATATGGGTTGAAACGGGCGGTGGGCGATATAATGCGACCATTCATAAAATAGCAGAAATCCGATCACGCCTGTAACAAAGGCATTGGTGACAATCGCGTCGGTAGTGAGCAGATAACAAATGGCTCCGGTTCCTGCAATGAGCGGCAAGCTGTACCACACGGGCAAGAATAGCAGGTGCAAGTTGTTGGGATCGGTGTGATGATCGTAATGGAGGCGCTTTAACATTTGGAGAAAAAATGGATTTCGAGGCGGTTTGAGGTGAAAGAGAAATCGATGAATCAAGTATTCGCTTGCCGCATATCCAATCATCCCCGCCACGAGCGCCACCCATGTTTTCAACACGTACCATTCAGAAAGAGTGATAGACAAGCTAATCAGAAATAGGATGCTCATGATGAGGATATCCGGAAACGTAAAGAATTCCTTCAGAAACTTTGCCTTCAACAAAAACGCCCTCCTCTTGTGGTCCTTCACTTGTCTTGTTTCAACACGGTCCGGTTTCTCCACAACTCCAAACTTTTTTTCATTGCCTTTCTGGCTACACGCTCTGCTTCGATGTAATCACCTTGTAAAGCGACGTTCAAAAGTTCATGGTAATAGTGCCAAGATGCCTCGCGGTGTTCCGGGATGGAAAAATACCTTCGCGCCATTTTTAGATAAAAGGAATCAAAACTGTTTACAATCAGTAAATAGATAGGATTTAGGGAAAGCCTTGTCAGATTTTTCTGTAGCTCCCAGTCAAACGCTGCATAAAAATCAGCATCAGGTTTCAGTTGATCGAGATTGGCAAGCAATGCGACCACCTTCGGCTGATGAGCAGCAACTGCGTTACGAATGTAAACAGGCGCCAACGATATCCGCAGTTCCAGCAAGTACGAAATAAACTCATCCGTAACATCGTCGTGGTTTTGAATGATATGGACTAGGGTCATTATATTGCCTTGATGCCAATAATCATTAACAATTGCCGGATGTCCTTTCCGCACAGTGATCCAGCCATCTCTTTCCAAGCGTTGCAGTGCTTCTCTAACGGTTGGCCTGCCTACCCCGTAGTACTCTGCCAATTCCCGTTCCGGCCGCAGCGTACTTCCTACAGGATACTCTCGGGTCAAAATTGCTCTGATTAATTTCTTCTCAATTTGATCCGACGACCGTTCCTTCTTTCCCCCTTTTTTCTCCATTGTCATGTTTCCCTCCCTGCATTGCTGGTCCTACAGCAAATCTTTGTGGTATTACCACAAAAGGTAATATTTTACATAACCACTGTCAAGAGGTGAAATACTTGGACTTACCAGTACCCACGCGAAATTGAGTGCTCCTTCTCCAACTCAAAAAAGGCATAGCCCTCTCCCGAAAAAGAGAAGGCTATGCCTCTTATATTGCTGGCGTGACTATTCTGTCACCTTTACCGACCAGCCAAACTTGTCTTCACGCTCGCCGTACTGGATCCCTGTCATCTCGTCGTACAGTCTCGTGGTCAGTTCCCCTGTTTTTTCACCGTTGATGATCATCTGATGTCCGTTCCAGTTCAGATCACCGACTGGGGAAATAACAGCAGCTGTTCCGGTGCCGAATGCTTCTTCCAGCTCACCGTTGACATAAGCGGTATGGAGGTCTTCCATGGAAATCCGCTTCTCTACGACTGGAATTCCCCAGTCCTTGAGTAATTGGATCGTCGAATCTCTCGTGATACCCTCCAGGATGCTGCCGTTCAATGCCGGGGTCCACACTTCCCCTTTTACCTTGAAGAACACGTTCATGCTGCCTACTTCTTCAATATATTTGTTCTCTACACCATCCAGCCACAGCACTTGCTCATAGCCTTTTTCTTTTGCTTCCACTTGTGCTTTCAGACCGCCTGCGTAGTTGCCTGCCACTTTTGCGTTTCCTGTTCCGCCTCTTACCGCACGAACATAGTTGTTTTCTACGTAAATTTTCACGGGCTTCATTCCACCCGCATAGTACGCTCCAACTGGAGAAAGAACGATCACCAATTTGTACGTATGCGAAGCGCGCACACCAAAGCATGGCTCTGTCGCGATTACGAAGGGACGAATGTAGAGAGACTGTCCGCTTTCTGTTGGAATCCATTCTTTATCTACTGCCACCAGCTGTTTCAATGCCTCGACCATGAATTCCTCGTCGATCAGCGGCATGCTCATCCGCTCCAGCGAACGGTTCATACGCTTGAAGTTTTGATCAGGACGGAACAAGCGTACCTTGCCCTCTTGATTGCGATAAGCTTTCAAGCCCTCAAAGACAGCTTGTCCATAATGGAACACCATTGCTGCCGGGTCCAATGTCAGCGGAGAGTAAGGGACAATTTGTGGATCATGCCATCCTTTACCTTCAGTATAATCCATGGTGAACATATGATCGGTAAAATGCACACCGAACCCCAGCTTGTCAGAAGCTGGTTTCTCTTTTTTCTGTTCTGTCCGGGTAATTGTTAACTGACACTCCATCTTCTACATCTCCCTTAGTATGAAAACCACGATTTGAAACTTCCTATATATACAAAATAGCAACAATTTTGCATGATTTCCAGCGTAAGTTTGTCCTACCTCTACAATTTCTGGTTATTTAGCGAAAACTTCGCAAAAATTTCGTGATCGATTTTTTCTTCGCCAGGCAGGATGAAAGGAATAGGTATCCCGAAAGGAATGGATAGTGACAGAATGAGGAGGGATATGTATGACCACGCACCTTCGCTTGCACGGAAAAATTGCCATCGTAACAGGAGCAAGCCGCCTTCAAGGGATTGGGGCTGCTATTTGTAAAATACTTGCCTCACACGGAGCCGATATTTTCCATACGTATTGGACCGCCTATGACCAATCCATGACGCATGGGATTCAAAAGGATGAACCCGCCATCTTGCAGGAAGAGATCAGACGCTACGGAGTCAGATGCGCCGGGATCGAGATCGACCTGTCACAGCCTGATGCCTACAAGGAGGTGCTCGACGCAGCTACAGCACAAGTGGGCGCTCCAAGCATCCTCGTCAACAACGCTTGCTATTCAACAAATGACGGCTTCGAGGCGCTGGATATCGCCAGTTTGGATGCACATTATGCCATCAATGTGCGGGCAACCACAATGCTCAGTGTGGAATTTGCACGTCGCTTCTCCCAACAACGCGGAGGCCGAATCATCAACATGACATCTGGTCAGTCCAAAGGCCCGATGGTCGGTGAGATCGCGTATGCGGCAACTAAAGGAGCCGTGGATGCCCTGACGACGACACTTGCTGCCGAAGTAGCCACGAGAGGAATTACGGTCAACGCTGTAAATCCAGGACCCACCGATACAGGCTGGATGAACGACGAAATCAAGCATTACCTTTTGCAGCAATCTCCATCCGGACGGATCGGACAGCCTGAGGATGCAGCTCGTCTTGTTGCTTTTCTGGCTAGTGACGAAGCGGAGTGGATTACGGGACAAATCATGCATTCCGAAGGCGGGTTCATCCGGTAAGTGAAAAAGCACAATCCGCCGTTTCTAGCAGATTGTGCTTCTTCTATTTATTCAAGCTATGGTTTGCTCACGATTGGAAAAGATGGCTTGAACAGCTCTTTTTCGCCCAGCTGTTGATAGTCGCGCTCGACGTAGCCTAGACGCATTTTGTCAAAGTAACGCTGTCCTTTCGCTCTGATCTCTTCCAGATCAACTCCTGGCAGAAGACGGTCTTTCATCACGGTGCGCCCAGCGATGATGGAGAGCTTCACATCACGGCCTGAGCCACACGTGATGATCGTACGGATTGGATCATCAACCGCACCCATGTGGAAACCGTCCAGATCGATGGCAATGATATCTGCTTTTGCCCCCGGCGCCAATCGTCCCAGATCATCTCTGCCAAGGAAGCGTGCGCCTCCCAATGTCGCTGCGCGGTAAATATCCGCGTAGCTGGAATCCGCAACATCGCCTTCCACCAAACGGGACAGCATGCTGGCTGTGCGAATGTTTTGGATGAAGTCAGGCGGGAACGTATCGGTTCCAATCGCGATGTTGACGCCGCGACGCTTGTAACGAGCAAACGATTCGAGAGCCTCACCGTGGCGGCCTACTACGAGCGGGCAGTGAATCACGGTCGTACCTGTCTCTTGCAGGATCGCCAAATCGTCTCCCTCGCCGAATTTCGCTTTACTAAAGCCTGGAATGAAATGTGCGTGCGGAATGGCTGTTTTCTTTCCGAGGAAGCCGATCTCATTCAGGAACTGAATCGGTGATTTGTTGTGACGACGATGGATTTCCGTGTATTCATAGAGACCTTGTGCAGCGTGCAGACGGATCGGACATCCGAGCTCCTCGCTGTAGCGCTTTGTGTTCATCAGGTTCTCAACGGATTGTGACTCGATTCGCTCTGGTGCCAGCATTCCACGGATGAGTCCGTTGTGAGCCCCATCGAAATCTTTGACAAATTGGACAGCCCGCTCCAGCCCTGCTTGTCCTTCTGCTTCGTTCCACAGTACTTCGATCTCTCCATTTGCCTTCACAACACGCATACCGGACTGATAGCTCGGCCCCAAGTACATACGCAATCCCAAGCGCCCTGCATGAACAGCTGCGGCTGCCAGCTCCTCATACGTTTCCGCCCAGCGCTTGTAGAAAACGGATGTAATCGGCATCGCTGTCGTTACTCCATTTAGAATCAGTTGACTATAGGCGTAAAGGGATTTGAATGCCTCTTCCTCAGGGGTCATTACCTCATGGTAGCCTTTACGGTAGTAGTCTTCCGACCAGAGCATGTTTTTGTTTCGAGCAGAGGCTTGCTCCAAATGTACGATGTCGTGATCAATATCACCCAACGCATTCAGGTCAATGAAGCCCGGACTGACTACTGCATTGCCCGCATCGATTACTTCATCTACCTCGCCATCAAAATGGTGCCCCACATACAAAATGGTGTCATTCTCGTAAACGACTTCCCCATCTTTGATAATCACATGATCTTCGCCGTCAAAACCGATGACATATTTTGCGGTTATTTTCTTTTTCATGATGATCCTCCCTACTCTTTCTCGTTCCGACCTCTCCACTCGGTTGTATCCTTCGTTATTATAGGAAATATTCTGTAAAATTTGTTTCAAAACCTTTACGTGTATTTGCACAATCTTTACTCCTTTTCGAAAACAGGCAAGATTCCATACAATACGTAAAGATCATGCAAAAACTAGTAAAAAAGATGAAAACCCTTGTTCAAAATATTCACTACAATTAAGAGAGACAGCTAGACTGAACTCTCATCCACTACTTGCAAGATAGAGAAAGGGCTGATTTCTAGTGATACAAGCTTTTTGGTTAACCAACGTCCGTCTCGATAAAGGATTTGAAACAGGAGACGACGGTGTCTTTCACACAATCTCGGAGATCTGTCATTTGAAAATCGAAGACGGCAGAATCGCAGAGATCGTATCCGCGACCGAGCCACTCGACACCCCTTTACCGCAAGAAGATGCAAAAGGTTTATTGGCCCTCCCCTCTTTTGTTGAAAAGCATAATCATCTGGATAAAACGTATGCAGGCGCAACCTGGAAATCCTGCCTCCCTCCGAAAAAACTGATTGATCGCTTGGAGTTCGAAGCAAATGAAATGCCGCTGATGACGGGGACGACCAAAGAGCGCGCACAAGCGATGCTCCAGCTCCATATTAAAGGCGGTGCCACTCATGTCCGCACTCACGTCAACATCGATCCATACATCGGGCTGAAAAATCTGGAGGGTGTGCGTGCAGCACTAGAAGAGTACAGTGATCGTCTGACGTATGAAATCGTTGCTTTCCCGCAGCAGGGGCTGTTGCGCACACAAGCAAGCTCCTTGATGAGACAAGCGATGAAGGAAGGCGCTACACTGGTTGGGGGCTTGGACCCGGCTGGGATTGATAATGAATTGGAAGGCTCCTTGCGTGAAATGATGGACATTGCGGTGGAAGCAGATGCAGATGTCGATATTCACCTGCATGATCCAGGGACACTCGGCTTTTATACGATCAAAAGACTGCTTGATCTAACCGAGGAAGCTGGCTGGCAGAACCGTATGGCGATCAGTCATGCCTTTGCGCTCGGAGATGTGTCGATGGAGGAGTCCTCGGACATGGCAGATCGATTGTCCCAGCTGGGAACGATGATCATGACAACCGTTCCGATTAATCGGGCAATGCCACCTGTTCCGATGCTTCATGCCAAAGGCGTACAAGTCGCACTTGGTTACGATGGATTCTATGATTCGTGGTCGCCATATGGTACAGGCGATATGCTGGATAAGCTAAACCGTCTGGTCGAGCGTTACCGTTGGGTCGATGAGAAATCATTGGTGCAATCGTTGTACTTCATCACTGGAGGAAAAACAACGCTCGATAAAGATGGCAACCGTGCATGGCCAAAGGTTGGCGATGAGGCGAGCATCGTGTTTGCAGAAAGCTCCTGCTCTGCGGAAGCGATTGCGAGAAAATCTCGTCGGGCTACTGTTATGTTTAAAGGAAAAATTGTGCATGGTGCTTTGGAGAGAATGGGAGAAACAAAGTAGCCAGTTGGATACGAGGGCTTCGCTGATTTTTCAGGGGAGCCTTTATTGTTTTGGTCTAAATCGCGCCTTTGGTGGTGGGGAGAAAAAAGAAGAAAACGCTCAAGTTCTTGGGCTACCTGCTATGGGGTCATTCCTGCCCAGCTCCATGGAAAAAAAGAAACCCGCGTCCAAAGTCGCGCCTCCGCGAAGTATTTCAGAGGTGGACGCTAAAGGCAGGTTTCTTTTTTTCCATTGCGCTTCGGTTGGTATCCCAAAGACTTTCGCTTATTTCTTCTTTTTTCTCTTACCAACTTGGGTGTTTGTTCGCGACTAAAAGCTTGAGCTACCAAACCCGCCATTGTGTAACCAAGCCTTTTTTAAAAGCTTCACACCAAGCTGGATTTCATCAGTTGATAAATTACTGAAACCAAGTTTAATAATCGGTTCTTCCGTTTTGTTTTTAATGAAGAAGAGTGAAGTCGGATAGACTTTAACTCCCTGAATGGAAGCCTGTTGAATGAGCCATTCTTCTGAACGCTCCAGGTGTACTTTGACTAATACGTACAGACCAGACTGCTCCCCAATGATTGAAATATGGTGTTTGAAATGCTTCCTTAATTCATAGACGAAGTGCTGCATTTTTCGTTTATAAACAAGACGCATGCGTTTAATATGGCGATTCCATTCCCCTTCTTCCATAAATTTCGCCATGGCGAATTGGCTAAGGAGTGAAGTGGTGCTCTCGAAATGTGCGAATTGATTTTTATAACAGTTGATCAGTGGCTGTGGCAATACCATATAACTTAAACGAATTCCTGGCAGAAAGCACTTCGAGAAGTTTCCGAGATAAATAACCCTCGTTGAATCGATGGAAGCGAGAGCCGGAAATGGTTGTTGGGTATAGCGGTATTCACTATCATAATCGTCTTCGATAATATATCCTTGCCTATTTTTTGCCCAATGGATGAGTGCGTGCCTTTGCTGAATGGGCATACTTACCCCATATGGACTGTGATGGGATGGCGCCACATAAATCAATTGTGACTTCTTTTGTTCCAGGTGTGAAAAATCAGCACCTGTCTCATAAACGGGTAACGTTTCTAGTGTAAAACGATTTAATTGAAAAGCTTTTCTAGCGCCATCATAACCAGGGTCCTCCACAATCACGCTAGAAAAATCATGTTTCAGGACAAGACCGAGATACACCAGCATTTGTTGGGTACTACTGCCGATAATGATGGCATCTGGTTCTGTTCTCACCCCACGAGACTGGAGTAAATAGGCTGCAATCTGCTCACGCAGGCCCCATTCACCAAAAGGTTCCCCGTACCGAAAGCTGTCCTTTTCCATCAATACCTGATTCGAAATCCTCCGCCACGTTTTTAAAGGGAAATGCGATTGATCGACAACGTCTGCGCGAAAATCAATGCGAACAGAGGGTACCGGCTCTGTTTGCTTGTGAGTAGAAGAGCTGCGGGCCTCATGAAATAAAACGGGCTCTAACTCATTCACAAAATAACCTTTGCGGCCTTCTCCACGAATATACCCTTCTGCAACAAGCTGTTCATACGCCATTAATGTTGTATTACGGCTTACATGTAAGGAATCTGCGAGTTGACGAATGGAGGGCAATGGCTCATCCGCCTTTATGTCGCCTTGTTCAATAAACGATTTAAATTTCTCATAGATTTGTTTGTATTTAGGAGAGCTATCCTTGAATGTAAAAATGGTATTTTTCATTTGCCCCCTCCTGACATGTACATTTGTTTGTTATTGTATCTTTTTTTATGTCAGTTTGTATCATAAGCTTGGTTCAAATACAAGTTGAAAGGATGGTTCCTATGTACATTCCTAAGCTATATCGTATGGAACATGATGAGGCCGTTCAAATGATGAAGGCTAACCCGTTTGCCCTATTGATTACGGTTGATGAACATCGCCCGTTGGCTACACATATCCCGTTGGAAATTCGTGAAGAGGACGGGAAAATCTATGCGACTGGGCACATTGCATACGGAAACATGCAGAAAAAAACGTTGGATAACAATCAAGATGTTTTGCTAATTTTTCAAGGACCCCACGCTTACATTTCGTCAAGCTGGTATGAGAATGAACAGGTTCCCACATGGGACTATCTCGCTGTACATGCGTATGGGGCAGCACGTATTCTCACGAAGGAGGAACTCAAGTCGGCTTTGGATACGATGCTGACACACTATGAATCTCACCGAGAAAATGGTCGGCTCTGGGAGACATTTGATCCTGAATTGCTTGAGAAAGAAATGAAAGGAATCGTTGGTTTTGAAATTGAAATCACCTCGATCCAAGGGGCAGCCAAAATGAGCCAAAATCGCAACAACACCGATTATCAATCAATTGTGACAGAGCTTGAAAAATCAAAGGACCAAGAGGAAATTCAGGTTGCTCAGTGGATGCGTGAGCAACGAAAAGAGTTATTTAAGTGATCAGCCTATAGATACAACAAGGAGTTGCTTCTTATGGAGTTTTCAACTATTTGGCTATTTGTCGTTGCCGCTTCTACATTGTTACTCATACCTGGACCAGCTGTGCTCTATATCATGGCAAGAAGTATTGATCAAGGGAAGAAAGCAGGTCTAGTATCAGTTCTAGGAGTGTCTCTTGGTGGTTCGGTTCATGTTTTAGCTGGAGCAATCGGAGTTTCTGCGATCCTTATGACATCAGCAACAGCCTTCCATATCGTGAAATACTTGGGCGCTGCTTATCTTATTTATTTGGGGTGCAAGACATTATTTTCAAAATCTGATAGCACGACTTCCGAAATTCCAAAAGCCCCTCGCAAAAAATTACGAAAGATTTTTTACGAATCAGCGCTTGTGGAGGTAATGAACCCCAAGACAGCACTCTTCTTTTTAGCCTTCTTTCCGCAATTTATCGCACCTACTGCTGGGTCAGTCACCGTTCAATTTTTGCTGTTAGGAACGATATTTATTATCCTCGCTTTTATTAGCGATGGTCTGTATGCCGTTCTCGCAGCAAGTATGAGAAAGCGGATTGTGGGTAGTACAGCGAGTTCAAAGGTAATGAATCGGATCACTGGTTATTTCTATATTGCTCTCGGGATTTTCTCCGCCTTTGCGAGCCCCTCCAAAACATAATCAATGAAATGAAACGGAGAGATAGGTTATGTCCAGATTTATCATAGAAGATGATTTTTGGTCGTTATTTCCGCATGCAAAAATAGGCATCGTGATATGTCAGGGGATTGATAATTCAAGTAGGGACGTTGAAAAATACGAGAAGCTACTGAGGGAGGCAGAAAAAGAAGCACACAAATTTTTACGCCTGGAGGAATTTAGCAGTAATCCTGTCATTTCCGTTTGGCGAGAAGCTTTTCAGAAATTCAAGACCAAGAAAGGGGCAAGGTGTTCCATTGAAGCTTTATTAAAAAGAGTGAAAAATGGCAATCCGATCGGAACCATAAACCCGCTTGTCGACATCTATAATTCCATTTCCTTGCGTTATGGATTTCCCTGTGGTGGAGAAGATATCGACACTTTTGTTGGCGATATTCGGCTAACGCAAGCAAATGGCAACGAACCGTTTCTCCCATTGGGACAGGATGAAAATGCTTCGCCATATGAAGGGGAAATTGTTTATAAAGATGATGACGGTGCCATATGCAGATGCTGGAATTGGCGGGAAGCTCAGAGAACGATGCTAACAGAAAACACGAAAAATGCATTCCTCTGTATGGAATTAGTAGATGAAACAAGAATCGATGAATTCCATATGGCGCTAAAAGAATTGTCTGATCTCGTGCCACATCATCTTGGCGGTATGGTGAAAATGGAAGTGCTGGATATCCATCACCATCTATAGTTAAACAACCGGCAGCCAAATGCACTGGCTGCCGTACTTAATGTTTTAGAACATTCCATTCTCATTGGGGGAATCAGCCGGTATAGGTTGGCCTACATCCCACAATTCAACGATTTGGTCGTTATGGAAACGGAAGATATGGACCACAGCTCCCCCAAGATCCTCTTGGTTTTGCTTCACATGAGAATGAACGGCAACGATATCCCCCTCTTCGATGGCACGTTTCACTTCGAGAATCTTATGCGGATTCTTTGCGGCGTTCTCTTCCATTGCAAGCATGAGAGAATGAGCATCGCCACGGAAAAAGGGATTATGGTGGCGGAAATTCGGACCCGCGTATCTTTGGTATGCTTCTCGCACATTCCCCGACGCTACCAGTTGCAAAAACGACACCGCATTCTCTTTGGAAGAAGTCTTCATAACCAATCATCCTTTCTTTATCAAGATACCCGTTCGTACAACACGTCTATCTATGCCCAACTTTTTGCCCTTTTTAACACTCCTCGTCACTTGCTATGCTTTCAATCTTGCCATACGTATTTACTATTTCTTCTGTATACCTAATTAACCTTTTTCCCACATCCGTTACTCCTCTATTCTGTCATTACCATTTTCTAGAGGAAACCGCTCATCTTGCCTGCTATGGTGAGGTATAATAGTCAAAGCAAAGGGGGCGGGAAGCTGTGGCATGGTTAATCGGTCTGGCCTGTAGCGCTGGGATTGCGGGAGCGGCTTATGTAAAACGGTCGCTGTCTGGTTCCGGCTTTTTGGCGGCGGTGATATTGGGCACCGTGATGTACGCACTCGGAAGCTCAATCTGGTTCGGTTCCCTCATCGCTTTTTTTGTCTCGTCCACCTTATTATCCAAGTGGAAAAAGCATAGAAAGGAAGAGGCCGAGAGCGGTTATGAGAAAACAGGGAGACGCGATGCTGGCCAGGTGCTCGCAAACGGCGGGCTCGGGTTGCTGTTATGTATAGCAAATTGGGCGTGGCCGCATCCGCTTTGGTGGTACGCGTTCCTCGGCGTGATGGCAGCGGTCACAGCCGATACATGGGCGACAGAGATCGGCGGCTTGAGCCGGAAGCCTCCGCGATCGATCAAGACAGGGCAGCGAGTTCAGCCTGGTACTTCTGGCGGTGTTTCTAGTCTCGGCATGGGTGCTTCGCTTGCCGGTGGACTATTTATCGGCGGTACAGCGTGGTTGCTGCTTGCGGTAGCCGGTCAACCCGCGCCGGATGTGATCACACCTGCTCTTAGACTGGCAGCGTGGATCGGCATAGCAGGACTGGCGGGCCTGGTAGGGTCACTGGTCGATTCATGGATCGGTGCAACATGGCAGCAAATGTACCGTTGCAGCGTTTGCAATCGTGAAATCGAGCAGGCCCGTCACTGTGGCAAGCCAGCCGTCCGAATCCGCGGTCGCGCAGGTTGGAACAACGATGCCGTTAATATCGCTGGCTCACTTGCAGGTGGTGCTTTCGCCGTCTTATTGGCGCTGGCAATCGGCTTACTATTTGACCTATAAAAAAACGGAAAGACTTCGTATCACCAAACGATACTGAGTTTTTCCGTTTCTTTATGTTGAGGCACAAGTCTAGGCGATTTTCGTCACTTTCTTCGCGTTCTGTACCATTTTTGAGACGCACGCCCAAAGTATAATCCCAATGAGGAGAAAGCCGACATTCATGCTGATGACGCCTCCCCATCCGTATGCGGACCAAAACATTCCTCCGAGTGTTCCTCCTACACTTGAACCCGTGTAGTAGAAAAATAAATACAAAGAAGAGGCCTGTGCTTTGTTCTGTAAAGCAAGCTGTCCTACCCAGCTGCTTGCGACGGCATGCGCTCCAAAAAATCCAAAAGTAAAAAATCCAAGTCCTACGATCTTCATCATAAGATTCGCTTCCCACGTCAAGCAGACACCGATCAAGGCAAGGAATAAGCTTGTGAATAACAGCCTTTGCTTGCCGTGACGATTTATTAATTTTCCTGTCCAGACGGAGCTGAACATCCCGATGATCATAATTAAAAATGTCCAGCTTATATGTGATTGGCTGAGTGAATAGGGCTTCTCGAGCAATACATAAGCGATGTAATTGAACAACGCTACATTACTCCCTAAAAGGATAAAGCCGATGACAAATAAACAAATAAGACTTGGAGCCTTTAGATGGTCCATTAAAGACAGACCTAACTTTCGCATTACGAATGGGCGTGCTTCGAAATTTTGTGAAGGCGGTAAGGTGTTCCAAAAAACCAGTGTGGCAGCCAAACTGATGAGGCCAATCCCCCCTATTGCGATCTGCCAGCCGAAGTAGTCACTCATCATGCCTGAGAAAACCCTGCCAAACACAGCACCAATTGAATTGCCGCATATATAGAGACCCATAGCCGCTCCCAAACTTTTGGATTCGATTTCTTCTCCAAGATAGGCCATTGCTATGGAGGGTAAACCCGCCAATGAAATACCTTCAATCGTTCGCATTACCAGGAGAACATGAAAATTCGAACTGAATGCTGTGAGAATACAAAACACAGACGAAGCAAGCATAGAAACGATCATGATTGGCTTGCGTCCCCATACTTCAGACAACGAACCAAAAATGAGCATACTGACAGCAAGAACCATTGTCGTAATGGAGAGGGAAAGGCTTGTTGTCGTTGGACTAACCGCAAATTCCTTTGAAAATTCTGGCATCAAAGGCTGTACGCAGTAAAGAATCGCAAACGTATTGAAACCAGCGGCAAAAAAAGCAAAGCTTGTCTTGCGGAAGAGTGATGTGCCTTGTTGTATCATGTGATCACCATATCATTTCAGGATGATTATGGCTTCATGGTACCATCATTTATTTATGATGTATAATTCATTATAATTATATTTTTAATGCATTTATGTAATGATTAATCCAAACGGAAAGTGGTGCTTTCGAATGGAATGGCAACAGTTCGAATATTTTCAAACCTTGGCAAGAATTCAACACGTGACACATGCTGCCGAAGCTCTTTCGATTTCCCAGCCTGCCCTTAGTCGTTCGATTGCCCGATTTGAGGATGAAATAGGCGTGCCTCTATTTGATCGTCAGGGACGTTCGATTCGACTCAATAAATATGGTCAGCTCTTTTTAAAGCGAGTCGAAAATATGATGAAGGAATTTCATGAAGGAAAACAAGAAATCATGGATTTACTTGATCCAGATAAGGGAGAGGTGTCTCTTGGATTTCTGCACACGTTAAGTACGAGTCGTATCCCTGATTTACTGGCTTCTTTTCGCTCCCACTACCCAAACATTCATTTTCGACTCGGACAAGGTCCCTCTCATACGCTTATGAATCAGTTGCAAGGAGGAGAATTTGATCTTTGTCTACTTGCTCCTATGGATATGAAATCTCCCTTTGTATGGAAGCCGCTTTGGGATGAAGAGCTTTTTGTGATTGTCCCCAAAGACCACAAATATGCAAATCGTACCTCCATTACTTTGAAAGAGATTGCAGATGAATCCTTTATCCATTTAAAAGAAGGATACTCCCTTCGTATCACTGTCGAGCAATTGTTTCAAGAAGCGGGAATTACACCTCCCATTACATTTGAAGGAGAGGAAGCAGATACCGTTGCAGGGCTGGTCGCTGCTGGATTGGGAATCTCCCTTTTGCCCAATTTAAAGGGAACGGACCAGAGTAAGATCACACAAATCCCTGTCAAAAGCCCGAAGTGCCAACGAACAATTGGAATTGCTTGGGTAGAAGGGAGATATTTATCACCTGCCACTGAAAAATTTCAACAATTTGTTATGGATCATGCCTGCAATTTTGAATAAGGGATGGGTGAATCTACGACTCCCCCACTTGCCTTGATTCCCGTCGCCAACTCATGAGTACCAAAGACAATGAGATTGTCGTGAGGATCATGCCAAGCACTTGCAAACCCTCGGTGCTAAACGTATCTCCCATTACTATGCTGATCAATAATGAGGAGAGAATGGTTCCCAGGTATCTCGATGTATTAAATAATCCGGATGCGACGCCAATGATTTCTTTTGGAGAGCTTTTGAACAAGGCTGCTTGCATTCCGACATTGTTTAACCCGTTACTAATGCCGAATGTCGCTAACGCCACACAAACACTGACGACCTGTGAATCTTGGTTGAACATCACGAGCCACAATGACCCAAATGTCATCAGTATGGCGGATGCTAACAATGCTGGCCGAGGTCCCGAGTGATCAATCCATCGTCCTGCTAGTGGAGACACAATGAGTGAGCATAAACCTAAGCTGAGCATGAGCATTCCAGTATGAAACTCGCTGACATGACGAACCATTTGCAAGTAGGACGGAAGCCCGAAAAAAAGCGAATAAAAAAGGACGTTAACGAGCATGAATTCGATATTGACCCACGTCATCGCAGGATACTTCGCGAATGTCCTTAGAGGAATAAACGGAGACGTCGTTTTTAACTCATGTCGTACGAAAGCCCCCAATGCAACGAAGCCGATCCCTCCAACCATGATATGCCACCATGAGACATGCCCAGATGATTTTGCTGACAGTAATCCAACGAGCAGTGCAACCAGACCGACTGCGAAGAGCACGATCCCTGTTGCATCAATCAGCTCCAACCATTTTCGAAAGGACATGTTTTGTGTAACAGATGCTGCCAATTCATCCTTTGGAATCATCCTCCAGGCTAACAGCAAGCTCGCCACCACGAACGGAAGATTAATGAGAAAGATCGCAGACCAGTCCCAATAATGAAGCAATACCCCACCAATAAAAGGTCCAATCGCTGCTGCTCCAGATAGGAATATGGACAGTACGGAAAGCGCAGTCGCTTGCTTCTCCGTAATATGAATTCGTACAATGGCCATTCCAACGGCAACCATCATGCTTGTTCCGATCGATTGCACAATTCGGAATACAATGAGCCACCCGAAGTTTGGTGATAATGGAGCCAATAAGGAAGCAACGAAAGATACGACAAGCCCGGTAAGAAATATCTTCTTGCGGCCGAACAAATCACTTGCCTTTCCCATGACAGGTTGAGCGATTGCACTCGCAATGTAGAACGAGAAAATAATCCACGAAACAACCGTGAAATCAAGACGGTACACATTTTGCAGCCTTGCAATTGCAACAGAAATCATCGAAGAATTTAATGGGTTCAACAATATCCCTAGTCCAACGGCAATCATCAACCACCTGTTGTGAGCCCCCATTTCCAGGCCCTCCTTAAGAGTTTTGATGATATCATACTGGAAATCATACATTTACTCCAACGCATTTCGTGTTATGATTTCATAGATTGAAAGGAATGAATGGAGGAGCTACATGGAACTTCTTCAACTGCAATACTTTCTTACCGTAGCTCGTATGGAGCATGTGACCGAAGCTGCACGAAGTCTGCATGTAACCCAATCGTCCCTGAGCAAAACGATTCAACGATTAGAGGAGGATCTGGGAGTCCCTCTCTTTGATCGTACAGGGAGAAAGCTGCGTCTGAATGAGTTCGGAAGCAAATTCCTTTGCCGGGTGGAAAGAGCTTTGTTTGAATTGGAACAAGGGAAACTGGAGCTTCGCGATTTGTCCAACCCGGAGCATGGTACGCTTGAATTAGCAGTGACTACGGCAAGCACCCTGCCCAATATCCTTCGAGAGTTTCGGAAAAAGCGTCCCGATATCCAATTCCATGTACAAATGCTCACCACGCAGGAAATGGTTACGCTTCTTCATAGAGGAGAGGTCGATTTTTGCTTGTCCTCCCCTCCTATCCAAGACGATGACATTGAATGTGAAATCGTGTTCATTGACCCTATTCTCGTAGCTGTTCCAAGGGGACATCGACTAGCAGACCGAAGTATCGTATCTTTGACAGAACTGAAGGATGAATCGTTTATCGGTGTAAAAAAAGGGTACGGTACACGCGATTTCGTAGATGCTATATGCAAGTCGGTTGGATTTGTACCTACCTATGTGTATGAGGGAGATGAACCTGCAAGGCTAATCCAGCTGGTGGAAGCAGAAATTGGCATAGCCTTCATCCCAAGCACGGCAAGAGATTCTCGTGAACAAATCACGTATCTAAGAGTCGAGAATCACGAATTGGTACGGGAAATTGCATTGTTATGGCACAAGAGTCGGTACATTTCCCGAGCTGCCCAAGAATTCCGTGAGGTTGTTGTCGATTATTTTGGCGATGTTTGCAAACTTGAGAGGTGATGAATCATGAAATTTCACGATTGTCCTACTTGTAATACCAACAGTCAAGAATGTATGATCGTCATCGAGAATGCGTTGCACCCTACAGCAGAGAGATTAACGTGCAGGAAATGTTCCTGGAGCGGAAAGTGGTCGGACATGAAAGTGCGCGAGATTCCAGACGAACCAATCCCGGGTGTCGAACCGATAACCGACTATGGTGTGCTACATTCCGATCAAATTCGCCTTCGCTATACAGGTGGTTGTTGCCCTCATTGTGGAGGAGATGATCCTTTATGCTGGTGCCATGCATTTTAGGTGCAGGCAAATGAACACAAAAACAGACACGTCACAATCGCGTGTCTGTTTTTGTGGAGGCTACAGGAGCCTTTAGGATAATGCGATCTTCTTCCAGCTCGATTCGCAGCTTGCCGTCCGCCTGAATCGCCTGGAGGTACTCCATTGGGATCTGCAGCCTCCCCACCTGATCAAGCACCGCCAATTCCTCATGCGTGTCCGCGTTAGCTGACTCTTCCAACGAATCGGAAGTGTTTTCTTCCGTTCCTTTTCGCCGCAACAACTCGCTGGACGTTTTCCCATCCCTAATAGCTACGACGCGATCTACTATTCGCGCCAGCTCTAAGTCATGCGTCACGATGACGACGGTTAGCCCAAAAGATCGGTTCAGCTCTTGAAACAAATCGAGAATGATAGCTGCCGTTCGAGTATCTACACTGCCAGTCGGTTCATCTGCCAAAAGCAGCTTGGGTTCGTTCGCCAACGCGATCGCAATGGCTACCCGCTGTTGCTCCCCGCCGGAAAGTTCGCTTAACTTGTTCTTTTTTCGGTGGCCCAGCCCCACCAGTTCCAACAACTCGTGGGCGCGATCCCTTTTTCGCTTGCCCCGTAAAAGCATTGGCATTTCCACATTTTGCAGAGCAGATAGATAAGGGATCAGATTGCGGGCGTTGTTCTGCCAGACAAAGCCTACGGTCTGCAAGCGGTACTGAACCAATTCGGAAGTCGTCAATCGAAATAAATCAGCTCCCGCGACGGAAAGCTTTCCTGCCGAGGGACGGTCTAGCCCTCCCAGCATGTTCAGAAGCGTTGATTTTCCGCTGCCGCTATTCCCGATGATCCCCATCAGTTCTCCGGTCTCTACCCGCAAATCCAACCCTTGCAGCGCCACCACTTCCAGATCATTTGCCTTGTAGATTTTCACCAAATTTTCGCATACGATCATTTGATTAGTCCTCCCCCAGCTTTACGGCTTGATGGATCTGCATCCGTGACAGCAGAATACCGACGACCCCGATTCCGATAACCAGTGTCACAGCAATGAACGTATAAATGATTTGTTCATCTTGCGGCATCGAAATGACGGTAAAGGGAGGAACTTGCTTATCGGCATGCAAATAGAGGCTGAGTGCAGGCAAAAACAGGCTATTTGCCAGCTTGCCAGCTGTCATTCCCATCGCAAAAGCGACGCCAAACGTCAAGAGCTGCTCCCACGCGAGTATGGCAAGAAGCTGTCTGAAGGGCATTCCCATCGCGCGGAACACGCCATATTGCAATTTTCTGGCTCCAAGTGTAAGCACCCAGTACAACACGTAGCCGATAAAGGTGACCAGCATGGAAAGCAGGAACCCAAGCGTCAGCGATCCGTTCAGCCCCAAATAAAATGCGTTGTTTTTCATCTGGATGACTTGCTGTTTGGCATTATTCAGCATGGCGAGCTTGACTCCCTCTTGTGATAGACCCTTGTAAAGCGATTCAGAAGACGATCCCTCTTTCATTTTGATCCATACCTCATACGGCTCCATGCGAATCTTGTCTTGCACGAACGGTAAGTTGGCGACTGCCAAATACTGTTCTTCCACGCTGTTTCCGTATGTGCTTTTTACAGGAGTAGGGTTCCATCCCGGCCAGTAATCCACGATGGCATACACAATCATTTCAACCCTGCGAGAATCCCCCCAACCTAGCAGGATGGTTTGTCCCTCCACCACATGCAGTTTGTCAGCGAGGCTGCGAGACAGCAAGAGGGCACGTGGTTCTTTTGCTATCAAATTCAAATAATCGTGGAAGTGATGCGGCAGCAAGTCAGACTTCATCCAAGCGGTCTTTGCAAACTCTTTGGGGTCGATCCCCATCAAGGTGATGTCCTTCACAGGATCGCCCTGAAAAGAAGCCTCCGCCAAGCCGTTCACAAAGACTTTTGTTGCATGCTCAACCTCAGGCAGCCGACTGTACATTTCGAAATCCGGCTCTACATACTGAACGGGAGGAGCTACGGGCGCTTGTACCACTTCTGCCCCCTCACCTTCTTCCGCATTCAATCCTCCCCGATAGACCGTTACTTCCGGTTTGTCACTCAGCCACTCGTCCTTCAAACGAATATCCGCGCCGATTTGGTAACGAATTCTCTCCTCTGCATTTTGATTGATCGTCCGTGCCATGCTTGCACTGAACATTCCTACTGCGACTGTAATCGTCACAAACAGCATGAGAAAATGATACTGCCTTGGAGCTCTCCCTACCTGAACCAGCGTCGTATGCAGAGAAAGCGGGAAGAAGGAACGTCCTGCCCAAGACATCAGACGCAGGAGCCACGGGTACAATCGGAGAAGCAGCAGGCCAAAACCGAGCGAGAACAGAACGGGCACAAAAAAGAGAAGGAAATCGATCGAGACGGCCGAAGCCCCTTCGCTCGTTTTTGCTGCGGTTTCAGCTGCGTTTTGATAGGAATACCATCCATACCACGAGACCGCAAGCAGCAATACGTCTAAAAACAGTCGGTGCCAAATGGCATGCCCACTCATTCTCGCCATGTTTTGCTTGTGCGTGACGATATTCTGCTTGGTTGCCAGAAATACAGAAATCAAAACGAGTGTGATACAGGCAAGCACCATCCACGCAGCATACACGAAAACTTCGCGACTTATGGTGACATCCAAACCTTTGCGATCGACGAATTCGAGAAATCCATTCGAGATGCCGAGTATCTTGCTAAGCTGCATCCCCACAAATGGACCGATCAGAAAAGCGCATAACCCCAAAATGGCGATCTCCATGAAATAAATAGAAAAAATCTGCATTCTGCTGGCTCCCCTGCTGCCCAGCACAGCGATTTCTGTTCGTTGCCTTTCCACAATTAATCCCGAAATCATGACGAGATAAATGCCCAGCATAATGAAAATGGGGATGTAGAGCGACCAGAGAATGGTTTTGAATTGCTTCTCTTGCTCATTGTACTTGCCGACGAGATTAGCCGCCGGAAACTGAACGTTGATCTCCGCTTTTTTCAATCCATGCTGTTGCAGCTTCCCTTCAATTCCAGTCACCAATGAATTCAGCTTCTCTGTATCGCTGATCCGAAATGATTGGTAGTGAAGGGCCGTATACATTTGGCTTGAAATGACCAGATTTTTCTCTTCCAAAAACACATTCCGAAAAAGCCCTTCATCCAATACGAAGCCACTGGAATATTCACTCATCGAAGCAAACCAATAAGGATCGTTCCCCTCTTTTTCCTTGAAAACACCGACAGGCTTGATTCGCACCTTGAGTCCTTCTACCTGGCTCGTGGTCAACTCATACAAGCTACCTAGCACCATCCGGCGGTCCTTTAGCGCTTTTTCCGTTACCAGCGCCTCGTACACGCCATCAACGGGGGTTGCAGCAGGCAAGCGACCGTCAACGAGCGTCATATGCTGCGCAAGTCCACTCAGCGAATAGATCCGCGAGCTGTCGGAACTGAGCGGGCTCTTCTCCTGTATGTTTTCCTGAATGGCATTAAACGGAATGGTCCGCAAAACTGTCACTTCTGCATACACCGGGACATTCAGTTGAGCGATTACTTCGTTTTGCAAATGAGCGGTCATTTCGTCTACAAGAACCGCCCCATTCTCCCCCAGTTTGTTTTGATTGACCGCGATCAGTAAGCCACCAGGGAAGCGCTTCACATTCTTCTGGTATTCCTCCATATCCTTGATCAACATGCGTTGAAGTACCCCTGACGTGAACGCTGGTATACTCGATACCAATCCGACAGCGACGACCAGCCCGATCAACAGACTGCCGACCAGCCAGCGGTTATTCATCATTTTTCGCAGGATCATTTGCAGCATCGCCACGACATTGTCCCCCTATTCCAAAATAACCAGTTGGCCTGCCGAAAGACCTTTGCGAATCTCAACCTCCGTCTGGGTCATGATCCCAGTTTCCACGTCCACTTCCTTCTTGCTATTCCCGTCGAGCACCCGGACGTACTTCCTGCCCGATAAATCATGAAGTGCTTTTCTCGGTATAAAAAGCGTCTGATCCTGCTTGTCCACTATCACTTCCATACTGACTCCTGTCCCGATCTCCAAGCCCTTTGGAGGGATTTTCGGTGTAATGAGTAGACTTCTCTGATACAGCTTCGTCAAATCCTCTGGTAAATTGGAAGGGACATGCAGGGGCGTCTGAACAACTGTCCCCTCGCCTTTTTCGCCGTCTTTACCGGTGAGAATCACTTTCATCCCTTCTCTCACATCTTGCAGAGCCTCTTTCTCGGGCGCGATATACATGACGAACAGCTTGTTCGGGTCGCCTATCGTTACCAACTTTTGATGCGCTTCCACCTCATCTCCCACCTGCCCATTGCTTGTAAACAGCACGATGCCGTCAAAGGGCGCGATCAGCTTGGTCTCGTTCCAACGCTGTTGCAGGTTCTTCAGGTCCATCTCTTTTTGCTTCACGTTTAGTCTGGCACGCTCCACCACGTACTGCTGCTTCTTGGGATCCTGCAATTTCGCCAAGTCTAGCTTAACCTTTTCCAATTCGATCTTGGCTAGCTTGGTCTCGTTTACCTTGGCGTTCATCTCTGCCTTCAAAACGTCCAGCTTCGCGGATTCGACTTCGTAGTGATTATCCTGCTGGGCTTCAAGCAGCTCCAGTTTTGCCTTCTCCACTTCATACTTGGCCGACTCGATCTCCCTCTCCATTTCAGCCGCATCCAATTCAGCAAGTACCTGTCCTTTTTTCACCTTATCGCCGCCTTGGACAGAGAACGACTTCAGCCGCAGTCCCTTCGTCTCTGGGAAAGAGAGCTCCGCCGTTTTCACGGTCGTGAAGGAAGCGTTTCCTTTCACACTTTTTACGATTGGCCCTTGTAAAACTTCTGCCACTTCATATTTGATAGGCGACGGCTCTACTAATGGCGGAGCCAGAACCTCCTCCTCCTTAGGGAATAGGGAACAGCCCGTCAACAAGAGGAAAACGCTCAAGTACGCCCATTTTATTTTGCTATTCCTTGATACGACCGTCCTCCAATTCATAGACATCATCCGCCACCTCCATTACACCAGGATCATGTGTCGTCATGACAATGCTCATCGCACCTTCATCGACCAATTGACGAAACAAACGACTAATTTGCAGACCCGTTTTACTATCCAGCTCAGCTGTCGGCTCATCCGCCAATAGTAGTGTCGGTCTGTTCGCAACAGCCCTTGCAATCGCACAGCGTTGCTGTTCTCCACCGGACATCTCAAACGGCCGATGATGGGCCCGTTTGGACAGCCCAACGAAATCGAGCGATTCGCGAACACGCTCCCTCCATTCGGCAGCAGGCGCACCTGACAGGCGCAGGCCAAACTCGACGTTTTCAGCGGCTGACATCAGCGGAAGCAAGCCAAACGACTGGAAGATAAAGCCCATGTTCTTTCGCCTGATCCTCGTTCGCTCATGATCCGATAGCTGGCCGATTTCTCGCCCCTGAAAGTAAACGCTTCCTACCGTCGGACGATCGAGTCCACCCAAAAGGTTTAATAGAGTCGTTTTTCCTGATCCTGATCTGCCTTTTAGTACGAGCAATTGTCCTGCTTCTACGCGCATTTTTACACCCGCAAGCGCTCTAACGGCAGCTGCCCCTCTACCAAACGTGCGCTCTACGTTTTCTGTCTCTGCAATGAACGACAAAATGACACCCCCGAATAAATATCTGAAAAATACAATTTTTATTTATAGTAACTCAATTAGAAACTATTATTTAATAAAACTGGAATAAATTAAGATAAACAAAAATAAACAACCGACCACTATAACCACTTACAAAAAGAAAAAAGGCAAAACCCTGTGGTTCTGCCTTTTTCTTATTTCCTTTTCGATTTTACAAAGTCCCAGAAACAACATTCCCTCGGAACATGACTGCTTGGCGCTTCGCACGGCGTGCAACTGCTTCTGCTGCCGAGGATGCATGAACGAATACAATATCCGCTTCGTCGCCAACATTCGGCCACAGGCGGTTGCCCTCTTTATCCAACGGCGTCTTCCCACCTGTAATAAATCCCAGTGCTTGGGACAGAGAACGCTCATCCTGCATGCGGAAGCGCTCTGCCAAGCGGCCTGCTTTTTCCAAGCTGTCTCCTTGACCAAAAGGCGACCAGTGATCAGTAATACTGTCGTCTCCGAGAGAGACAGAGACACCTTTTGCATGCAGCAATGGGATTGGGATTGTTCCTCTGTTCACTGGTACAGTGGAAGTGATCGAAATGCCCAGGCCAGCTAGCATTTCTGCTACTTCCCCTGCTTCTTCCGGACTGATGTCAGCAAGGGAGTTGGCATGGCTGATAGTAACACGACCTTGCCACCCTGCTTCTTCGGTCATTTTAGCCAGACGTTTGAATGTAAACACCCCGAGATGATCCGGGTCATGCAAGTGAACGTCGATAGGTGCATTCGCTTCGACTGCCAGCTCAAAAATGGTAGCGAGCGATTTCTCGATGTTTTGATCCACTGTTGCCGGGTCTACACCACCAACGTAGGTCGCGCCCATCTTCAAGGCTTGGCGGATGTTTTCCACTTGATTGCTTCGCAAAAGACCTTGCTGCGGGAAGGCAACGACCTCGCACTGCAATCTGCCGCTAAAGGTCTCCAGTGCAGCCATGGTCGCTTCCAGGTTTTTGAGTCCGATATACGGATCGATATTACAATGGGAGCGAATATGGGTGGAGCCTGCGGTCAGCAGCAATTCCAGCATTTTTTCTGCGCGCTCTTGTGCTGTTGGCAACAGCTTCGGCATGAGCTGACTCTCTTCTTCCAGTCGACCCAGGATGCTTTTTACTGGCGTCACGGCTTTCCAAGGGCCACCATAGTACGTTTTATCGATGTGGATGTGCATATCCCTAAATGACGGCAGTGCCAACAGACCGCTGGCATCCTTCGTTGGCAGCTCGGTTTGTAGAGCAGCTCCACTCACGATCTGTGCAATTCGTCCGTCTTCGATTAATAGATGCGCCACTTCAGTATCTGTAGCAACCACCTTGTCATTTTCTTTGCGGTATCCGCTCTCCAAGCGGACGTTGGTAATCCAATAGGCTGTAGACATCTATCCATGACATCCTTTCTATTTAAAAGTAGTGCTACCACTCACCCGCGACCCGGTTGCCTTGGAAAAGAACGACCTTGCGCTTCGCACGTCTCGCAACTGCTTCTGCTGAACATGTCGCTTCGACCGCCATCAGGCTAGCCTCATCGCCAACCAATGGCCACAAACGATTCCCGGTTTCATCGAGAGTGATCCGTCCCTCTGTCACAAAGCCGAGTGCTACGCCTAACGATCTTTCATCCGTCAAGCGGAAGCGTTCAGCCAATCGTCCTGCTTTTTCCAATAAGTCTCCACTGCCAAAGGGGGTCCAGTTGTCTGTCAGGCTATCGTTGCCGAGCATGACGGCTACGCCTTCTTGATGCAGCAACGGAATCGGTATGGTCGGGCGATTGATCGGAACGGTCGATGCGATGGAGATGCCAAGCGAAGCAAGTCGTTGCCCCATCTCTCTGGCCTCTTCCTGCGAAATATCGCCCAATCCCATCGCGTGACTAATCGTGACACGTCCCTGCCAGCCTGCCTCTTCCGTCAGAGCAGCGAGACGCTTCATCGTAAATACGCCGAGATGCCCTGGATCATGCAAATGCATGTCAATGTCGGCATCCGCTTCTACAGCCAGCTCTAGCATCGTTTGCAGGGAACGCTCGATGTCGCCATCTACTCCACCCGGATCGACGCCGCCTACATGAGTGGCGCCTTGACGCAGTGCCTCACGTACCATGTCGCGTGCTTGTGTCCGCAGCATGCCATAATGCGGGAAAGCAACGATTTCGTGGGAGACGCGGTCTGCATACGTCTCAAACGCACTCTTCATTCCTTCCAAAAACCCTAGCCCAACCTGTGGGTCCACATGACAATGCGTTCTTACATGCGTAACGCCTGTTTCCACCAGCAGCGAGAGAATTTTTTCAGCTCCTGTTTGTGCCTGCTTGAGATACATCGGCAACAGCCCTCTGTCCTCAGCGTGGCGTTCGATCAAGTTTTTTACGGGAGTTGTTGCCTTCCACGGGCCGCCGTAATACGTTTTTTCCAGATGAATGTGCTTCTCCGCCATAGACGGCAAAATCAGTAAGCCCTTCGCGTCCTTTTTAGGCAGCCCATCCTCCAAAATCTCACTGGAAGGAACAATGCGTGTGATTTTTCCATGCTCAATGAGCAAATCACACAGCTCTGTCCGCGTTCCACTGATCACGCCTTCTTCCCAGTCATATCCGATTTCCAATCGAGCGTTGACGATCCAATAAGGAGAAGATTTCACCGGCTTTTCCCCCCTCTTAAACGTTCACTTCTTCCACTTGACCAGAAGCGAGGTTGCCTTTGAAGAATACAGCGTGTCGATCTGCACGGCGTGCGATCGCTTCTGCCGAGCAGGTCGCATCCACGAGGATCAGGCTCGCTTCTTCCCCTTGTACAGGCCACAGCTGTGTTCCATTGGCATCCAGCGTCGTTTTGCCCCCTGTGATAAAACGCAGCGATTGAGACAAAGACTGCTCGTCCAGCCAACGATTGCGTTCTGCCAGTCGCCATAGGCGCTCCAGCACATCGCCATTTCCGTAAGGCTGCCATGTGTCAAAAATGTTGTCGCAGCCGACCGCAACGTCTACGCCATTGTGGTGCAGTAGCTGAACAGGTGGGATCACGCGGCTAAATGGCACGCTGGTGATAATCGTAATGCCTGCTTCCCGCAGGATCGTCGCCATCTCTTCAGCTTCTTGCACTGAGATGTCTCCGAGCGCAAACGCATGGCTGACTGCCACGCGGCCTTGCCAGGCTGCGTCTACGGTCATTGCTGCCAGTCGCTTCATCGTGTAGGTCCCCAAATGGCCTGGGTCATGCAAATGCAAGTCCACACCTGCGTTTGCTTCTACTGCCAGCTCCATCATTTGGTGCAAGGATTCTTCTATATCGCCATCTACATTAGCTGGGTCTACACCCCCGACATGAGTCGCACCTTGGCGCAACGCCTCACGCAAGAGTGCTTTTGCATCTGTACGCAACAAGCCATGCTGCGGGAATGCCACGATCTCGTGGGTGACCCGATCCGCGTAGGTTGCTAATGCTGCTTTTACTGATTCCAGATTGGAGATTCCCACTTCCGGGTAAATGTCCACATGTGTACGCACGTGTGTCGAGCCATAGGACAAGAGGATCTCCAACAGATTCTCCGCACGCTCTTGTGTCGTTGACGGCAATCCCGGCAGTGTACGCTTTTCAATTTCGCAGCGTTCAATGATATTGGATACAGGAATGACAGCCCGCCATGGCTCTCCCTGAAGCGTCTTGTCCAAATGAACATGCTTCTCTACAAAAGATGGGAGTGCCAATAAGCCTTTTGCATCCTTTTGCAAAATACCGTCTGTAAGCTTCTCGGTCGCTGATACAATACGCGTGAATTTTCCGTCTTTAACTAAAATGTGAAACAAGGATGCCTCTGTCCCCGTGACGACACCGTTTTCCCGACGGTAGCCCGTCTCCAAACGAACATTGGTCAACCAATAGGTAACGCCCATCCATTATCCACCCTCTCTTTGTCTCTCTCCATTCCTTTCTCCCCCATTATCTAGGAAGCCGAAAGACTTGATTTGCACAATCTTTACGTCTATTTTCACTATTTTTACGACTTGTTCAAATTGCCTTTACTTCGTACATTTTTCTGATAACTTTGACGTAAGCAAAGGAGGGGTTACACCATGAAGGTTGAGATCGCACCAACCAATCAAGCTCTTCCGCCGAAAGCAGCGGCTACACGCCCTAGCAGATGGCGGACTTTTTACAGGAAACTACGAAAAAACAAACTCGCCATGGTAGGCGGCTGTATCGTGATTTTTTACATCGCGATTGCCCTGTTGGCACCTTTTATCGCGCCCCACGATCCATATGAGATTGACTTGGTTAACAAGTTGAAGTCACCATCTTCTGATCACTGGATGGGTACCGATGACAAAGGTCGGGATGTACTGAGCCGTCTTTTATACGGAACACAGCTCTCGATGTCCGTCGGATTTGTCGCCGTCTTTATTGGTGCATTTTTCGGAATTATTCTCGGCTTATTATCCGGTTACTACGGCGGCTGGGTAGATACGATCATCTCCCGTATCATCGATGTCCTCCTCGCCTTCCCGGGAATCCTGCTTTCTTTAGCCATTGTCAGTGCCTTAGGGCCGAGTCTCTTTAACGTTATGATCGCCGTCGGTATCTTCTCGATTCCTGTATTTGCACGGATCGTCCGCGGCTCTACTTTGACGGTGAAAAAACTGGAATACATCGATGCGATCCGCTCACTCGGTGCCAATGACTTCACGATCATCTTTAGACACATTTTTCCAAACATTTTGTCTCCTATTATCGTACAGGCAACGATGCGCCTCGCTACTGCGATTCTTTCCGCCGCTGGGCTTTCGTTCCTCGGACTGGGAGCACAGCCTCCTCTGCCGGAGTGGGGCGCCATGCTCAGTAACGGACGCGACTTCTTGTTTACCGCTCCGCATCTGGCCATGTTCCCTGGTTTCGCGATTGCAACTCTTGTTCTTGGCTTCAACATCTTTGGGGACGGCCTCAGGGACGCTCTCGATCCACGAATGAAACAATAGGAGGGAATGCTACATGTTTGTTTACATTACTCGTCGCCTGCTGCAAATGATTCCCGTCCTGCTCGGTGTCATTCTGGTCGTCTTTTTGATCATGCAAATGGTTCCTGGCGACCCGGCGGTATTGCTTGCTGGTGAAGGCGCTTCTGCAGAAACGATTGCGAAAATGCGTACACAGCTCGGCTTGGATCAGCCGATTATGGTTCAATACGCGCAATATGTCGTTAACGTGTTCCAAGGCGATCTTGGGACATCACTTCGCTCCAACCTCCCCGTGTGGGATGAGATCATGGCACGCTTGCCTGCTACTATTGAGCTCGCCGTTGCCAGTATTTTTGTAACGGTTGTCCTCGGGATGATCGCAGGGATCATTTCTGCTACCAAGCAATACTCGGCTGCTGATATTACGATCATGGTTATTGCCTTGCTCGGTGTATCCTTGCCAAGCTTTTGGCTCGGTTTGAGCTTGATCTACACGTTCTCCGTCAAGCTGCAACTCTTCCCTGTTGCAGGCTGGGGCACCTGGAAGCACATGGTTTTGCCAGCGATCACACTCGGTACTGCCGGGGCTGCTATCGTTGCTCGTATGACTCGCTCCAGTATGCTCGACGTTGTACGTCAAGACTACATCCGCACAGCAAAAGCAAAAGGCTTGCGTGAAACAGTCATCATTTACAAGCATGCTTTGAAAAACGCCTTGATCCCGATTATTACCGTCGTTGGCTTGCAGTTCGGTTTCCTTTTGGGCGGTACGGTTCTGGTAGAATCTGTCTTTGCCATCAACGGCTTGGGTCGTCTGATCGTCGATGCGATCCGCATGCGTGATTTGCCTGTCGTACAAGGCGGCGTACTGATCGCTTCCATTATCTTCGTGTTCGTGAACCTGCTCGTCGATGTATTGTATCGCTACTTCAATAAACGAATTGATCTGAACTAAGGAGGGATCACCATGGCGGAACAACAAGATATCATCCTGGACGTTCGCAATCTGCAAACGCATTTTTTCACAGAAGATGGCGTCAGTAAAGCAGTGGACGGCGTTGATTTCTCTCTTAATAGAGGAGAGACACTCGGGCTGGTAGGAGAATCGGGCTGTGGAAAAAGTATCACTTCCCTCTCGATCCTGCGTTTGATTGCCAGTCCTCCGGGAAAAATTGTAGGAGGAGAAATCCTTTTCAAAGGGCAAGACCTGACGAAAAAATCAGAAGCAGACATGCGCGCGATCCGCGGCAACGAGATTTCGATGATTTTCCAAGAGCCAATGACCTCGCTTAATCCGGTTTATTCGGTTGGGGAGCAAATCGCAGAGGTATTGCGCCTGCACCAAAACATGGGACGGAAGGAAGCTTGGGACAAAGCAGTAGACATGCTGCGCCTGGTCGGTATTCCTTCCCCGGAAAAGCGCGCGACGCAAGAGCCACACGAATTGTCTGGGGGTATGCGCCAGCGTGTCATGATCGCGATGGCTCTCGCCTGCCGCCCGGAAATTTTGATCGCGGATGAACCCACGACAGCTTTGGATGTTACCATTCAGGCTCAAATTCTCGAGCTGATGAAAAAGCTGCAAGTCGAAATGGGCATGAGCATTATCATGATTACCCACGATCTTGGCGTCGTTGCAGAAACATGCGATCGGGTCGCGGTCATGTACGCAGGAAAAGTCGTAGAGTACACGACTGCACAAAACCTGTTCGCAAATCCACGCCATCCTTATACAGTAGGGCTGATGAACTCCCTCCCCCGTTTGGATGAGGACGTGGAAGAGCTGCAAGCCATTAAAGGGAATGTCCCAAGTCCGTTCAATATGCCAGTTGGATGCCGATTCGCTCCACGTTGCCCGCATGCAACAGAACTGTGCCATACAAAGCTTCCTGAACTCTCGGAGTATGCAGACGGAAGCAAAGTACGCTGCTGGATGTATACGTCTGAGTGGGACGGCGACACCAAGACTGTTACGGAAGTGGGGGTATGACCATGATGACGACACAAGCGAATCCAACGAAAAAGCCACTGCTGGAAGTAAAAAATCTCAAGCAGCACTTCCCGATCAAAGGCGGCTTATTGGGTCGTACCGTCAACCACGTAAAAGCCGTGGATGACATCAGCTTCACGATCCATGAAGGAGAAACACTGAGTATTGTAGGCGAATCCGGTTGTGGTAAATCCACTACCGGTCGTGCCATCCTCCGTCTGGACGAACCGACGAGCGGAACGGTACTATTCGAGGGACAGGATCTGCTGGCGATGTCCAAGAAGCAAATGCGCGACATGCGCAAGCATTTGCAGGTCATTTTTCAGGACCCGTTTGCTTCGCTCAACCCGCGCCAATCTGTATCCGCTATTCTCGGGGAAGCGTTGGCGATCCAAAATATTGTACCGGCGCATCAACGCCGCGAGCGCATTATCGAGCTGCTCGGCTATGTAGGCTTGCGCCCGGATCAAATTGACCGTTTCCCGCATGAGTTCAGTGGTGGGCAGCGCCAACGGATCGGGATTGCTCGTGCCCTCGCGATGCAGCCGAAGCTGATCATTTGTGACGAAGCCGTATCGGCACTCGACGTATCCATTCAGGCTCAAGTGCTGAATCTCCTGAAATCGTTGCAGAAGCAATTCAAGTTGACCTATTTGTTCATCTCCCATGACCTCGGCGTCGTTCGCCACATCTCGGATCGCGTCATGGTGATGTACCTCGGTAAAGTGGTAGAGATTGCGGATAAAAAGTCGCTGTTCGACAACCCGCAGCATCCTTACACACAGGCTCTCTTGTCTGCGATCCCGGTGCCGGACATCAATAAAAAGCAGGAGCGAATCATTCTGCGCGGAGATGTGCCTTCTCCTATCAATCCTCCGCAGGGCTGCCGCTTCCATACGCGTTGCCCGTATGCGATTGATCGTTGCAAAACAGAAGTACCTGGACTGACAAGTCTGCACGATACGCACCAAGTCGCCTGCCACCTTGCCCAAGTCTAATCATAGAGAGATTAAAATTTTCTAAAAACGCAAGAGATCAAGAAGCAGCATGATATGATGGTAACTGCAAAATCTCTCCATACAGAAGGGATCTCATGATAAGCTTCGAAGGTTTCACATTACTCATTCTGCTGTTTATTTTGGCTCCTATCATAGGAGCTATTGCTTTATTGTTTCTGTTCATTTTCGAGAAGCGGATTGATCTGTTAGAAAACAAGAATCTGAAGATCGAGCTGGAAAAAGAGTTGCAGCAAGCGCTCTACAATCAATTGAATCAACAAATCCAGCCTCACTTCTTGTTTAATACGCTAAATGTCATTCTGAGTCTGGCGCGATTGAACCGAACGAAGGAACTGGTGAGAGCGCTCGAAGTCCTCTCCCAGTTTCTCAAATTCAAATACAAATCCACAGAGCCGTTGATTTCATTGGCGCGGGAGATTACGTACACGGAGCAATATTTGGAGATTCAAAAGCTGCGTTTCGGTGATCGGCTCCGAATTCAGCTCGATTGTGCAGATGATCTCTTGCAAGCATCCATTCCGCCATTCGTCTTGCAGACGATAGTGGAAAACGCATTTAAGCATGGATTGGAACGAAAAATGGGCGAAGCCATCTTAGACATCCGCATAAGCCGAAAAGATGACGATGTCCTGCTTACGGTCATCGACAACGGTTCTTCCGGACTCACAGCATTCCAGAATGAAAGTGAGATCGAAACTGAACAGCCACATGAGGAGAGCGGTCACGGGTTGGACAACATCCGCAGGCGGCTCCACCTTTGTTTTGGTGATCATGCACATCTGGAGCTTGCTCCGATATCTGAGGGAGGAACTCTTGTGTCTGTCAGGTGGCCCTGTACGTATGAACAAATCGATCTGAGGTGAGAAGATGAACGTACTACTCGTGGATGACGAACCATTGGAGCTGGACCAACTCGAGTATTTGATTCAGCCCATGTTCCCCTTGTGGAAATTCTACAAGGCCGCAGATGGCAGCCAAGCCATGGCGATCAGCCAGAAGGTTCCTCTTCATCTCGCCTTTCTGGACATTAATCTTCCGGGGAAATCCGGGCTGGTGCTTGGCGAAGAGCTGAGAGCCCAGCACAAAGACATCGAGCTCATCATTGTAACGGCTTATCAAGATTTTCATTATGCCAAGCAATCGATCCGCCTCGGTGTCGTGGATTACATCACGAAGCCCGTCATTGAGAGCGAGCTGGTCGACATTCTGAAAAAATATCAGAAGAGCCCTGCCCTCTCTGCTTACACCCGAATTATTTCTGATGCGATGAACATCATTCATCAAAAATACGCGGAGAAGCTGAATTTGGCTGATCTGGCCGCAGAGGTCCATATCAATCCGACGTATTTGAGCCGCCGTTTTCATGAAGAAGTAGGCGTCTCATTCTCTGAGTATTTAATGCAGTACCGCATTCAAATGTCGAAGAAATTCCTGATCGCTCATCCTGATTGGAGCATATCGACGGTTGCGGAGCGGACTGGCTTCAACAGCCAACACTATTTCAGCACCATTTTTCGCAAGGTAGTGGGGAAAACCCCGAAAGAATACCGGGACAAGGGGAATGCATCTTGACCTACTTATCGTTTCGCGAATACGTGGTCGGTGCAGCAAAGATCGGCATCGGACTTGGGGTCGTCTCGATCCTCGCCCGCTGGGTGACCGGAAACACGATCTTCGGTTCACCGGAAGCACTCGTCAAATACGGGATATTTGGCGGGATCGGCTTCGCTTTGATGGGCGCATTTGCCCTCAGTATGTTTGGACTGCTTGGGCGAAAGGTCCGCCGTGAGTTATCAGAAGGGATGACCATTGGGGATTATATGCGAGACAAGCTGCATCCGTTTGGTTACTGGCTGATGATCATCATCCTTTTGATTACGACGATTGAAGCGATGTTCGTACAGGGAATGGCTGGGGGCGTATTGCTGAACATCTTGTTTGGCTTCCCGATCCCGCTCGGCTTGCTCTGCTTTTTCGGATTTTGTGTGCTGTTTGCAGGCATCGGGGGAATCCGCTCGATCCATCGCTTTGCCATCGTGCAAATTGTCATTACGTTTGCTGCCGTCATCCTGATTCCCGTCTACTTTTTCGTCGGAAAAGGTGTCGAGCACGTCTATAACGGACTGCGTCTTTACCATCCTTACCTTCTGGTGCTCAACAACAACGAGGGTCTTTTTTTTATCATTACCGGGCTGTTGATTGGGTTTGGTCAAGTGTTTGTCGATCAGGCATCGTGGCAGCGGCTCTATATGATGGAAGAGAAAAAGATCGTCCCTACCTTTCTGGTGTCCGGACTCATTTTTGCCACCGTACCACTGGCGTTTTCCTCGCTCATCATCATCGTCCTTTTTACGGGCGGCTTTGATGATATTTACTCGCTGTTGTTTGATCTCGTACGCAAGATTGACACGATGATCTTACTTGTATTATTTGTTCTCTGTGCCTTTGGTGCGATCATGTCTGCTTTCGGGGCGGGGCTTCATTCCATGATCAGTCTGATGGTCAACAACGTCTATCAGCTGTTCCGCCCAGACGCTTCGGAACGGCAAAAAATTCGTTTGGGCTACATCCTTGCCATTGCCATCGGTGCGCTTTCGTATGGTTTGACGATCTACTTCCAGCCGACCTTGCTGGATTTGCTGTTCTTCTTTGGCATTATGTATGCCTCGCTGTTTTTGCCTGTCGTCGTCATCGTCTTGACGAAGGGAAAAGCACCTACTTTCATTTTGATCAGCGCAGTAATGGGATTCGTCGCTGGCTATAGCAGCCGGATGTACGTCGATCCGATGATGGCAATCTGGATTGCCTCCTTATGTACAGCTCTGGTCTTAACCGCCTACTTGTGCATGACCTGGCTATGGAAACGGTACATCCGAACGCCGGATCACACTCGCTGACCCACAGGAAGGAACGAATCCTATGCTACGCTCCTACTTGCTGCTCATTTTTTGCGTAACCGCTTGGGGTAGCAATTTCGTCTTCGGGAAAATGCTCGTCGCCGAGTTTTCTCCGCTCTTTTTATCGGCTATGCGTCTCTTGTTTATCGTGTTGTTTCTGCTCATCTGGTCCAGAGGGCGGCTGAAAATGCCAAAGCTCTCTCGTACGGACTGGCTCTTGCTCGCGGTACTGGGAGTTGTTGGTGTATTCATTAACCAGTGGTCCTTCTACAAAGGACTCGTTACAGCTGATCCGACCACCTCTGCCCTGATCCTGGCGCTGACGCCGATTACAACCGCTCTCTTGGCTGCCTTGTTCTTGAAAGAGTCGCTGACTGGTCGCATGGCAATCGGTTCGGTAATCGGTACATCAGGGGTTATATTCGTCATTTATACAGGGGCAGAGCTGCATTTTGATGTCGGTATCCTCTGGATTGTATTGACGATGCTGACGTTCGCTACCTCGATCATCCTCGTCAGGTTGTTGGGACATCGACTCCCTCCACTCGTGACGACGCTCGTATCCAATTTGATCGGCTTCGGATCGATGCTGCCTTTTGTCCTGATCAGCATCCCTACGGCCACGGTAAGCACCAGCCTTTCATCCTGGCTTCTCTTGTTTGTCACCGCTGTCGTCATGCACGGCATTGTGACCTTAATCTGGAACAGCCAACTACAGAAGGTAGGCGCTGCCAAAGCCGCGATGTTTGCCAACCTGGAACCGTTTATTGCCATGCTTTTCGGCTTGTTATTGCTGGCAAAGCCTGTTACAGGCATACAGTTTTTCGGTGCGATTCTCATCATTGCGGGCGTGACCTTGACCACAACCTCCAAGGAACCGCGTAAAAAGAAGAACCCCTCCTCGCTTTCATCCTGAGCAAAACAGCTCGCTGCACTTTTCATAGTAAAACAGTCGGAATTATAGTTGAGAAGTACAATTTCATTGTTTTATACTAGGAGAAAGGCTGGCGATGTCTGTGTCGTTACATCGTGATAAGAGGAGGGACAGTCCATGTCTACCGTAAAGCTATCCCAGTGGGAAACGATGCTGTTAGAGACAGCCCGTGCCCATGGATTCGTCGATGAAGAAATCATCCACAAGCTGAGAACAGGTGACCCTGCGCCTTTTTCGGACGTGGAGGGCGGCAAGTACGATTACACCCCTCTGTTTGAACTGTCCAAAAATGATCCCCTTACGCTGGAAGCTGCTATTCGCGAAGGCTACCAGATCAAGTTCACCACTTTTAACGGGATCAAGTTTTTGCTGAACAAACGTTACAACATCCAAGCGGAGCATGACTATCAAGTCGAGGAGACAGCGCTGCACCACGTTCGTTTACCAGACGATGCGTTGGCGTGGATGCGCAGGACAATCTCCCCTAACTGGCGAATTGTTGAACTAGAAAAGCTCGCAAACACCAAAGAAACGCTCGTCAGATTTGAACTGGCAGCATCGTAAATACGAAAGAGCACTTTCCTCAGGGGAGAGTGCTCTTTTTTCGAAATGCGGGGTATTGGAAGGAGAATCATGATGACAACGACAACGCAAACGTATATCCAACACATTCAAGCAAAGTATCCAGAGTTGACCATCACTTCCGCCTACTTTAACGAGATGGGCCAAAACAATGATGTACTCATCGTCAATGACGCGTACGTCTTTCGTTTTCCGAAGTACACCGCCGGAATCGAGCAACTGAAGATCGAAACGAACATTTTACACACGGTAAAACCATATCTCTCCCTGCCGATTCCGGCTCCGATCTATATGTCCTTTGCCGAGGAAACACCTGAGCGAGTGTTTGCCGGATATCCGCTACTCGAAGGCGAGCCTTTTACCCGCGAAGCTTTTCAAGCAGCCTCTCGTCAAAACGCGGTACCGACTGTCGCTGCCCAGCTGGCACAATTTCTTCATGAGCTGCATCAGCTTCCGGTCTCCTCCTTGCTCCCGGAGCTTATCCCTGCCGATTTTGACATGGCCAAGCAGTTGACTGAGCTGTATGAACAGATTGCTTCGAAGTTGTTCCCTGCCATGCGTGAGCTAGCGAAAAAGGATGTAGCTGAGCGCTTTGAAGCATACCTGGCAGACCCTGCCCACTTTGATTTTCAGCCTTGCTTGACTCACGGAGATTTTGGCACAGGGAATATCTTGTACTCCCCCACAAAACAACGCATCACTGGCATCATCGACTTTGGCGGCTCTGGTGTAGGCGATCCGGCATACGACCTCGCTGGACTATGTGCGAGCTACGGGGAAGCGTTTTTGCAGCATTTCACCCCGGTGTACCCCCAGCTTGAACAGGTGCTTACACGGATGAGATTTTACCGCAGTACTTTTGCCTTGGAAGAAGCCTTGTTTGGTCTGGAAAACGACGATGAGGCAGCGTACCAAGCAGGCATGCGAAACTACCTCTAGCCTTTTACAGCACCTTGCGTGAGCCCTTCCACCAAGTACTTTTGGCAGAAGGCAAACAATAGCATCGTCGGGATGACTGACAGCACCGTAGCTGCCGACATCGCTCCCCATTCGATATCGTATTTTTTGATAAAGGCGTTCATCGCAACAGGAATCGTTTTGACCGACTCTTCATCAATGAACAGAACGGCCATAATCAGCTCGTTCCAGCATTGAACGAAGGCGAAAATAAACGTGGCCGCAATTCCGGGGAGCATGATCGGCACGATGACGCGAAACAAAGCGCTCAATCGAGAGCAGCCGTCCATCATCGCTGCTTCCTCCAAGGCATTGGGTATCCGTTGGAAAAAGCCCGACATGATGATCGTACAAAAGGGAATCAGCATGACCGTGTAAATGAGCATCAACGAAAACAGACTGTTCAAGATGTGCATGTTGGACATCATCACGTACAACGGTGCCATGCCAATGAACATCGGAATCATTTGGGTGACGAGAAATCCGAACATCACCTGACGCTTTCCTTTAAACGAAAAGCGAGCCAACACGTAACCGCCAAGCATCGCGATGAACACGACCATAGCTGAAGCGACCAAGGAAACGAGAAAGCTGTTCCAGATGTACACCTGGAAGTGAGAAATCTGAAAGATCTCCAGGTAATTGTTCAACGTCACCTGTTGTGGCCAATATTGAATCGGGAGCGAAAAGATTTCCTTTTGACCCTTGAGCGACGTAATGATAATCCAATACAGCGGGAAAATCGCAAATGCAAGAAACAAGGTCAAGACAATCGCTCTGCCAGTCCTCCACCCTAGATGTTCACGATGCATCAGAAGTCCCCTCCCTTCTCTACTTTGGTCGCTTTCACGTAGAAGATCGTGAATAACATCAAAATCACCACGATGATGACACCCACAGCCGAGGCTTGCCCGTAGTCTTGACCGAAGATGACTTTATCGATCATGTAGGTAGCGAATATATGCGTGGAGCCTGCAGGAGCTCCATTCGTCATCGCGTAAATAATGTCCGGAAAGTTAAGAATCCAGATGAACCGCAATAGGATCGTCACCAGCATCGTAGGCATGATATACGGCAGTGTCACCCGCCAAAACTGCTGAATCCTCCCCGCTCCATCCATCGCCGCCGCTTCGTACAGCTCCTCTGGAATCGATTGCAGGGCAGCCAGAATCATGATGGCAAAAAACGCAACGCCATACCAAATATTCGCGATAATGACGGCAGCCATCGCCCAAGTTCCGTCCGCCAAAAAGGAGATCGGCGCATCGATCAGTCCCGTTTTCAAGAGCAAATCGTTAATAACGCCAAACTGGGCATTGAACATCCACCGCCAAATCAGCCCAATCAGAAAGCCGGACATCGCCCACGGAAAAAAAATAAATGCCTGATAAATCCCTCTCCCGCGAAATTTTTTACGCATCATAAGGGCCAGCATGAAGCCAAACAGCAATTGAAAGACAAGGGAGAAAAACACCCAGTAAAAGCTGTTCATAGCAACACGCGGGAAGTCTGGGCTTGTTAGTACGTTCACAAAATTGTCCAGCCCGATGAACTGAATATTCATCAAATCAAAGAGCGTGTAGTTCTGAAAAGACATGATGATTCCACGCACGAGTGGATAATACGTAAAGACCGAAACAAACAAAATGGCGGGCAAGAGGCACAAAAATATAAAGCGACCTTCTTTGGAAATCCGGAACGATTTCTTCCCTTCCGGCACAACCTGCTTCGTCATCATGACGATGGGTTTTTGTGTGTCCAAGCTACCATCCCCCCACGTCTACTTTCGCTCGGCTTTTTCTTTGGTCCAGTATTGATCCCATTTTTTCAACAGGTCCTCTGCGGTGAGCTGATCGAGCAAAAAGCTCTGAATATCTTTATCCGCCGTGCTTTGCCAAGCTCCCCAGCCTTTGTAGTCCACAGGACGTGAAACATCGAGGAACTTCGTCGGCTGCTGGCTCATCTCCATAAACGGCTGAAAGTAACCTGTCTTGTAAAATTCATCATCTGCCGCGCTTTTCACGACAGGAATCGTGGAAGTCTTTTTCGCAAAATGAGTGCTCTGTTCAGGATCAGAGAGGAATGCAATCAGCTTCCACGCTTCTTCCTTGTGCTTCGAGTACGCAGTCATCCCCCACCCCGGTCCACCGACTACTTGTTGAGCGACACCTGAAGGACCAAGCGGAATCGGAGCGGTTGCCCACGTCCCTTCCTGCATCTTCTCCTTGGCTCCATCAATGACGTCAGGGTCTTGAATCAGCATGGCAGTCGAACCCGCTACAAAGCCCTGTACCATCTCCTGAAAGCCCCAGCTCACGGAATCTTTTGGAGAGCCTTCTTTGTAAAGCTGTTTGTAATACTGCATCGCTTCCAATGATTGCGGCGTGGAGAAGAGCGTGCGTCCATCCTTCATGAAAAAGGCAGAGTCAGGGTCGACCTCCGTCCCGTTGTAGGCCCACATCGTGATCAGCGCGTAATCCCACCCGGTCGCTCCTCCCCGGAAGCTGTACCCGTAGCGGTTTTTGGAAGGGTCCGTCAGCTTTTTGGCTGCGACCAAGAGCTCATCCCACGTCTTCGGCACCTCGATCCCTGCTTCCTTAAACCAATCCGTCCGATAATACAAGACGCGCTGGTACAGTCCATTCGGAATGTAATAAGGAGTCTTGTCCACCCAGGTGGCACGCCGTTTGGCGACGTCCGTCAGCTGATCGTAATTTTTCCATTTGTCTGTGTAGGGCTTCAAATTTTCAATAAAGCCGTTCATCGAAAACTGCTTGGCATTGAATTCACGAACTTCTAGTACGTCCAGCTCTTCTTTTGCCATCAGCATCTGTGTGATCTTCTGATCCGCTCCTTCGAATGGAGGTGAAATCAGATCGACTTTGATCCCCGGATTCTTCGCTTCAAACTGGGCTAGCATGTCTTTTAACAGCGCAGTTCGTTGCGGGCTAGTAATGCTCTCGACCATTTTTAGCGTGACGCCATTCGCACCTGACGTCCCTGCTGAGTCAGGAGTGGCTGCTGGCTGACTACAACCTACCAGCAATGCTGTCGCCATCGTTAATTGGAGCGCCACAGAAATCCAGGAACGAAATCCCATACACGAACCCCCTCATGTTCTTTTTTGTTGGACAGTTCGTATTATATTAAATATTCAGAATTATAAGTTTTAATATCTTTACCCGTTTTTTCGTTTTCTTTACTCTTTTTTCAGTGCGGCTTTCCCGACACTCTTTATTTGACTAACGGGAAAAAATACGTTAGCATCTTATATGCTATAGCATATAAATAAAGGGGTTTGGATTCTCTATGGAATTATTCAATCTGACCGGATTTCTTCTTCACCGTACAGATATGAAAATGACGAACTATTTTAAGAAAAGGTTAAAGCAATTGGAGATCACGCCAGAGCAATGGGGCATTCTCAGTGTCATGGATGGAGAAAGAGCGATCACACAAAAGGAACTTTCGGATGCGATTGACCGCGATCAAACCACCGTCGTCAGAATGATTTACTCGCTTGAAAAAAAGGGAATCGTCATTCGTACATTAAATGACGCGGATCGACGTTCACATAACTTGTTACTGAGTGACAAAGGGATGGAGCTAAAATCAAAGCTTCTACCTGTTGTTACCGACGCGCATAACCATGTAACGCAAAACCTTACCGATGGAGAGATTGCGGAATTGCATGCTTTGCTCGACAAACTCTATCAAGTCGTAAAAGATGAATAAATAGAGGTCAGATACTTTCTCCACCAAATACATGCTATAGCATGCATTTAGTTTGATAATGAATAACGAAAGCGAGGAAGCCATCATGTTCCTAATCGTTTTGCAAGTCGTGGTAGCGATTTTCTTTATGTTTACAGGTACAAAAATTATTTCCGGTAAAATGGCGAATGAATTTGACCGCTTTGGACTCCCACCCATTTTTAACTTCTTAACTGGCTTTATCGAGATCATCAGCTCCATTGGTTTGATTATTGGAATATGGTTTTCGATCGCGGCATTATTATCTGGATTACTTTTAAGCGTGACCATGCTGGTTGCTGCCTTCATCCTGCTTGTGATTGCTAGAGATCCTTTTCCGAAAGCAATACCAGCACTCGTTCTTTGCATTCTCTCCTTTTTAATCTCGACGTATCATTTTTAGCCTAGACAAGGGAATACCCATACAATCATAACAGCGTCGAGCCCAAGACTTCATGATCGTGTCTTCGGTCGCCGCTGTTTCATTTATGGAGTCCGTCTAGAACTTGGCTTCGCTCCTACAGAGCATCCTCAGCCCCATGAGGACCGCCCATGCTTGCTGCTGTTTTTTGAAAAAGAAACGGAGCGGTTGACCGTTTTGTACATCAATCAACGTATCGTGGCTGCTGGCCCGTAACGCGTACTCCATACCAGCAACCTCTGCTACAGGAGCATCCTCTCGAAGGAAGAGCCGCAATCTTCCGCCTTCTCTTGACGTGTACGTCCCGACGAGCTTTTCTAGCTCTTCTCTCGTTGGCGTATAGAGCGGGGCTTCGGCTTCTTTGTGTGTAAGCGGTAAACCAAGGGCAGCATTTACAGCAGCCAGCCAGACGTCCCGAATCGGCACATTTTCCAGATTGGAAAGAACGGTGACGACTAGCCCTTTTTCTGGAACGAATCCGAAGTTCGATGACACCCCGGGCTGTCCGCCCCCATGCTCAACTAGCGTTATTCCTGCATAACCAGGCGTTGTTTTGAGCGCATAGCCATACCAGGTGTCTTTTGTCAGTCGATGAACTGGCTGCCACATGGCTCTAAGCGTGGCCCCATCTACTACCTGCTTCTCTTGATAGCGCCCGGCATTGACATAGAGCTGGCCGTATTTCAGCAAATCAACGACGCAGGAGCGGATGCCTCCCCCCACTTCATAGTTGCCGAGCGTGGGCCACGACACCTTTTTCAGTTGCTGCTCCTCCCCTTTGACATAAGGGACGGAGACATCGGCAAAGCGAGCCACTTCTTCCAGGTTATAGGTCGAGCGATTCATTTCGAGCGGCGCTAGCAGGCGTTCGGTTACATAGGTACGGTAGCGCTGCCCAGTGACACGCTCGATAATAGCTCCCAGCAGGAGAAACATGTCGTTACTGTAACTGATATACTCACCCGGCATACCAAGGGGGTCAAATTGGACTTCGTTTAAATAGGCAATATGCTCGGGAAGTTTCGTCAGTTCTTCACGGCGTAGTAGTGGTGGAACACCTGAAGTATGAGAGAGCAAATGATGGATCGTGATTTTGTCCGTATGTATGTCTCCCTTTCCTTGTAAATCAGGCAAATAGTTGCGAATCGGGTCGTCAACAGACAGCTTGCCTTCTGCCACGAGCTGCATGATAGCGGCAGCCGTAAACGATTTGGTAACCGAAGCAATGCCGAAAATGGTCTCGGGTGTTACTGGCTGATTCGTCCCCAGATCGGTAACACCAAAGCCTTTTTGATAGATGCTCTCCCCATCCCGCAAGATGCCAATGGAGAGCCCCGGCACCTTTTCCTTCTGCATGAACTGTTGCACAAATGCTTCCAGAGCTGAAACGCTTGCGTGGTCCATTCCATTCCCCTGCCTTTGGTTGAAAGATTCTAGCTAGCAAAAAGAGTGTTCCAAAAGTCATTCGACCTCTTCCCATTCAAAAGAATAGGCCAACACATCGATACATGAGTCATGCGCGCATAATACCCAATGCTTGACTCTTTACCGTCGACTCAATAACTTCGTAAAATCCCGATTTCATCAAATGTCATCCCAAGATAGCTGTACTTTACATGCACTCTGTCTATTGCTTCATGATGAACGACACTTAGTCCATAAATTTCATCGTTTTTCGTAGCAGTACCCTCATCCATTTTTTTAAAATAAGCAGAAGGAGATGTGCCAGCTTTTATCGCTACGTCCTCTAGATTCTGAAATCCATACGGTTTGGAGCCCGGATTATCAAAATCATCCGTTATGATGAACCCTTGTAAAGCATTACTAACCTGCACTTTTGTTTTTGATGGTGTTTCATCGTTATTCACTGAAACATCTATGATTTTCACTTCACCAAAGCCCTTATTACCCATGCCCACAACAACAGATTTATGATCTTCGCTTGAAGCACGGGTGCCAATATCCAATGGCGGATTACCTTTTACAAGGGAATAAAAACCTCCCACAACGATTGCTAGAAGTAGTATAGAAACCCACAATCTTTTCTTCAATTTTCCCATCCTTACTCGGTGTTTTTCCAGCGCTATTGAAAATGATAATTTGGTAAATTCTATCAGAAACAGCCGATATCCTGCACGTAAGGCAGAGAATCGGCTGTCAGTTCCCTTACGAATTATGTTTGAACAAACTCCATCAGCTTCTTATTAAAGTCATCCGCCTGACATATCGGCAAGCCGTGTCCACTATTATCAAACGGAAACAGCTTCGACCCTTTGATTTGCTGCTGGGTGAGCTCGGCGCTTTTGAATGGAATTAATTGATCGTGAATCCCATGAAAAATTCCGGTCGGCACGCGGATTTGACCCAAGTCATTGATGACATTCTCTCTCACTGCTGCTTGCATGATTTTGATGAGCGCATAGGAAGCGGAATCCAGCCCCATTTTGACAAACCACTGGAGCGTAGCAGTCCCTAAATTCCGATTGAAAAACTGCAAAGAAACTGTGTTTAATAACTCAGGCAAATTGGCGTACATCTGACTGATCAGCCCCTCCGCTTGCTCCTTCGAGACGCCGTATGGAGAACCCGGCATTTTCACAAAGGAAGGAGAAACCGCATCCACTAACGCTAGCTTGGAAATATGCCGCCCCTCATAACGAGACATATACCGGATGGAAATGCCTCCACCCACTGAAAAGCCTAACAAGACAGCATCCCTAATCTGTAATGCTTCCAAAACGACAAAGATGTCATCTGCCAAGCGATCATACGTATAACCGCTCCATGGTTTGTCCGATTGGCCGTTGCCGCGTATGTCCATGGCAACACAGCGGAAACCGTGCTGGGGAAGTACGTTGAATTGGTAGGAAAACATGTTATGGTTGAGCGGCCAGCCGTGAACAAAAAAAATCGTTTTGCTATTCGGGCCAGGATTGAGGTCTTCAACGAAAACCGTGACACCCTTTTCGACTTCAATGTACATAACCCTACCTCCTGTATCACACCATGCACCTCTTTACACTCAAGGTATGTCACCAGCTGTAGGGTTATGTTTCTACTCTCCTATGCCCTGAATGGGATACGCATGAACGGTGCGTCCTTTTCTTCCTGTAGTCGTGACTGCTTGCGCAAGAGAATGGTAGATGGCTTCCTCTGTCGCTTCTGCCGCAGCAGCAAACAGTTCGTTCATGATCGGATGATCCTCGCGTAGCTGCACACGCGTTTCCGTAATGGATGTTGTCTGATGGGGGATTTTTTGTGCTGTGGAAAAAGCGATGACGATATCGCCGCTTCCATGTCCAAAATGGCTGCCTGTGCGTCCCAAGCCAATTCCTGCGCGCTTTGCTACCCGAAGCAGTTGTCGATCGCTGAGCGGCGCATCTGTCGCCAGTACGATGATAATGGAGCCATCCTCGGACTTCTCTACTGCGTTTTCATAGCTTTTGCAGCTTGTGAACAGATTTGCTCCCAAGAAATCATTTTTGTTGCCAAAGTTGCTGAGTACCAAACTCCCTAATGTATAGGCGTGCTCCTCAGCCACTACGATACGAGAAGACGAGCCGATACCACCCTTATAACCAAAGGCAATCATCCCCGTCCCTGCCCCGACAGCTCCTTCTTCTACGGCTTGGTGCGTTGCGTTCTGAATCGCTTCTCTAGCATCTTCCGGGCGCACGACACAGCGGCGAATGGAATTGAGATGACCATCGTTGCATTCGCCTACGACAATGTTGATCGTCCCGGTCGTGTCCCCGATCTCTTCATTCGTATCCAGCATGTATTGCAGAGTCCCTTGTGTAACCGCAGGGACGGAAAACGTATTGGTGAGCATGATCGGCGATTCCAGCACCCCCAGCTCATTTACTTGCACAAGTCCCGTCGTTTTGCCGAAGCCGTTAATCACATAGCTGGCGGCGGTTACCTTTTCCCGAAACAAGCTGCCGCCATGTGGCAAAATGGCTGTCACTCCTGTACATGCATAGTCGTCGTTGTCCAGCTCATGCTGGATCGTCACATGTCCGACTCGGACTCCGGCTACATCTGTAATGTCATTTTTCTCACCAACCGGCAGTCTACCAATTGTCGCACTAAGCTGCCGCATTTTTTTCGTCATACATTCCATTCCTTTCGTGCATCTATGCCGATTGCTTACACAGGACGATTGCGCAGAAAGTTCTCATAGGCAAACCCGCGCACTTCTTCTTCCTTATAATGCTTGAGCAGCTCGTTGATCAGGTTTTGGCTCTGCCCCGCATGTTCCAAGCCCACGACCTTTGCGGTAATGCCGTCAAAGTCAGAGCCGAGCCCGATATGACGCACGCCACCGAGTGAACAAAAATGCTCAATGTGCTTGATTAGATCATCTATCGTGGTTGGTGTCGTTTCATTGATAAACTGGGTGCAGTAAACGACATGTACATTCGCGCCTTTGGCAAATAACGCTTTTGCCTGTTCATCCGTCAGATTGCGTGGATGGTCGCAGATCGCTCGTGCATTTGAATGACTCGCGATCGGATATGTAGCCAGCTCAATCGTATCCCAGAAGCTGCCCTCTCCTAGATGCGAGACGTCCGTCAACATTTTATGCTCATTGTGGAACTGAATGATTTCCTTGCCAAAGGTCGTCAGTCCGGCATTCCTCGGTTCCAGCGCACCATCCGCAGCGAGATTCGCGAAGTTCCAGGTGAGGCCCACAGAGCGAACCCCTAGCTGATAAAAAATGTGCAGCTTCTTCAAATCGTTACCGATTGGCTCAACCCCTTCCAACGTCAGCAACGCTCCGATCTCTCCCTCTTGCAAACGGTCGAGATCGCTCCAATCACGGATCTGTTTCATTTCTGGATGTTTTCCGAGAACCTCTGTATAAAAGTAATGAATTTGATCCAAAGCTTTTTGAAAACGTTGCTCCGTGGACAATTCAGGTGATGTCCAGATCGCATAGCACTGTAGCTTCACCCCGCCATCATGTAGCCGTTTCCTGTTGACGTCCAGCTCGTCCGCATCTGCAAAGGACAGAGCCCCATTTTTCTCCCAAATTTTCAGAAGTGCATCACAGTGCAAATCGATAATCGGCATTCTCGCCATTTTCATCCATCCCTTGGGCTATTTTCTTTTGATAACTCTACCTATTCTGCTAATTTTACGTTAATGTAATTTTATAAGCGATTCCAATTAAAATTTGCAATAGGCCACTTTAAAAATTCACATAATGGAGCCACTACTCATGAATATGGAGCAAATGGAAGCATTCATCTTTGTCGCCCTGACCGGGAGCTTCAGCAAAACGGCTGATTTGCTCTATCTGTCACAGCCCACGGTCAGCATGCGAATCAAGGCACTCGAAACGACTATGGGCTGTAAGCTGTTTCAACGTACGGGTCATACGATTTCTCTTACAAAGGAAGGCGATCTGTTCCTTCCTTATGCCAAAAACATCATGCATATGCTACAAGAGGGACAGCAAGCCATTCAGCGATCGCAAGGCGATGTAGAGGGAGAATTGACCATCTCCACGGTTTTTGTCTCCGCCTTTTACATTTTGCCTGACCTCGTCCAGCAGTTCCAGCAGTTGTACCCCAAAATCAAGCTGACGATCCTCACCGGACATTCTCATCAGGTGCTCGATATGGTTCTAAACCATGAGGTGTCGTTCGGAATTGCTCGTGCCGTTACCCACCCACAGATTAACCGGATTCAACTGATGCCGGATGACATGGTCTTAGCGATTTATCCTGACCATCCGTTTGGATTCCGCCACCAGGTTTCCATAGAAGAAGTCGCACGTGAACGATTGATCTTGTTCAATCGGGGCTCGCTCGACTGGAAGCTGATCAACAATGCATTCAGCCATTTTCAGCTACAAAACAACGTCATCATGGAGGCTGACAATATCGAGGTCGTGAAGCGAATGGTCAAACAACGGCTGGGCATCGCCTTTTTGCCTCGGTTTGCCATCTCCAAAGACTTGGACGAAGGGGAACTCCAGGAGGTAGACGTCTTGAATCTGCCGCAAATCAACCGGAACTTCGAGCTGATTTACCTCAAGGATACACCTGTTCACGGGATTATGCGTACGTTTATCGACTTTTTGATGCAGAGCAAAGCCTTGCAGCAGTAAAGGGAAAAGGATGCCATTGGGACGCCCCTTATCTGCCACATTCTATTCATTCAGATTCTCTGGAGGTGATTGCCCATGTCGTCTCAACTATTCGAACACGCAGCCAAAACATCTATTCTGCAACAGCCCGTCCAAAAAAGCATGCCTTCACCTTCGTCATCCATTAAGCAAGATAGCCCGTCACATCTTATCCAGCTGCAGAAGTCGATTGGAAATCGTGCTCTGATTCAGTTAATGAAATCACAAAGACAAGGAATCGCGCATAACAAACTGCCTATCCAACACTTTAAAGACGAGGATGAGCATAATACGAATCGTCGAGGAAACGCAGAAGCAGCTAGAGGCGAAGCTTTTCAAAATGATGAGATGCAAATGGATCATACCATCTCACAAAATTCCCTTATCACCTTCAGCGAGTTATTAGGAGAAATTCAGCAATTGCCGAATAAAACATTTGAGGCAACCAAGAAATCCTACGCTACTCTTATCGCCGAAATAAAAAGGGTGTCCGCTAACGAAGAAAAATGCACGCGGATTCAATTGGTGAATTTCTATAAAAACTTGGTGCCTGGATTTCAAGGAACGACTGGGAATCCCGGTTCAAAATTCGATCCACAAATTGAGATGATAGACATGGATGAGGAGTCGACAATCATCGCCCGGGAAAAGGCAATCTCTGCAGTACTAAGAGAAATCGATTCGTATATACGTAAGCTCTACCATTTGACCGCGCTGTTTCCAAATACAAAAAAGGATACTGATCTGGCCGAACAGATGGATGAAGTGCTTTCAAAAATATTGAATAACATACAGACATGCTTGGAGAAAGTACGTGAGGAGTTTCCAAAGGAACCAGGCTATGATGAAACCATCTGGTACAAATCTGCAACGAAAAATGTGAAGCGTGTCCCTGCGAAATGGCTGAAAACGGGAGCAGGCAAGTTAGAGGATTTGGGCTCAAAGCAGGATTTACTAGGGTATCGAAAAGATAAAGAAGCGAAACCAAACACGCAGGTCCCACAAGATTCTTTCAAAGAAGTGACCTTTACCTGGGATTACCAGCTAACCGAATTTGATAAAAAAATCAAAGTGAAAGTAGTCATTTCGGAAAAATGCTGGAGGCACATTTATGCTCGGCATAAGCTGGAATACTTTGCGGGCGATGTGCAGGCGATCAATACATTTTGGAAGGACGATCCACACGAAAAAATTACCCAAGAGCTCCTGGAACCCGAGATCAACATTCTCATCGAAAGATCGACACTCCCATTACGTGTGTTGCAAGAGGGCGATAAAGATCCAATAAACGAAACAGCACACCATTTGTTCTTCCAAGGAAATATGGAGGTCGTGGAGGAAGTGCAAAACATCGCCGAACCTGTAGCGAACTCTCAACCAGTAACCAAAAGTAAAAACAAAAAGAGGAATCAACAGAAAAAGGTTCCCAATGCTGCAACCAAGCCCCCCATTAAAAGCATCCACATCACATTGGAATCTGTTGCACCGCAAAGCCCCGAGCTAGCCTACGCAGTTGAACCCACTCTTCTGCAAAATGAATATTACCAAAAACGAGGGTTACAAAGACTATCTCCCCCAAAACAAGGAAGCCAGAGCGTCGAAGAGAAGTAGCCATTCAAAAAGCTTCGCATCACCCCAACCATGTGGGTTCTGATGCGAAGCTTTTTTAAGGAAGCGCTTGCGTCTCTCTCATGCTTTTTTCCGTGCTCGCAATTTTGTACGAATGATGATCTCCGCCGTCACGACAAGTCCAATAATAGCGGCATATACACTGATTGTGTAGCTGAGCTCATACGGCAAGCCTACCACCTTCTCTACGATCAGCTTCATGAGATGAATCAGCATGTTGGTAAATAAGAAGACGAAACTCCGGACCATCCATTCCTTATGCTTCATGACTTGGCGCTTTTTTATTTTGACGAGCGCCGTAATAGTGATTGCCGGCCAGATAATGTTCAACAGGTGGAAGGGCCAACTCGCCACTTTTCCGCCCGTTACATAAGGAGCCATATACCCCGATGTGACTACCACAACCAACACACTAAAAAGATAAACATAACCTGTTACTTTATGTAGCTTGCGCTTCTGGGCGAGCAGCTTGTCCGAAAAGTTAGCCACCCCACAGATGAGGGCAATCAGGGCGAAAAACAAATGGACATACATGACCGTAAGCCAGATCGATGTATTCATTCGCTCTTTGTTGAAATCAGACTTGTGACTGAGAAAGCCTTTTGCTTCTGGGTCGATGATAAAGTTTTGCACGAGTGCATACGTGATCGCTATACAGGCGACGAAAATGACAATCGAATACGGTTTGATACGGTTCATCCTGTCACACAACCCTTTGTTCGATTTTTTGATACCGAACGGTTCGGTCTCTTTTTGATTTTACATGATTGCCTTCTTTCGTACATGAGAGAAATGTTACAATAACTTGGACGAATATAGACCGTGTTGGCCGAATGAAAGGACTATCGCGATGCGAAAAGGCGAAAAAACAAAGCTGTATATTATCCAGAAGTCAGCAGAGCTATTTAATCAATACGGATATACAGGAACCTCCATGCAAGACATCATGGATGCCACGGGACTTACCAAAGGTGCCCTCTACAGAGGTTTTGCCAGTAAAGATGAAATTGCCATAGAGGCCTTCAAATATGCGGGTGAAGTGTTACAAGAACATTTTGCGGCTGCACTAGAAAAACAGGACACAGCCACTGGAAAAATCGTAGCCATGGCAAAGGTGTATTCTGATGCGGTAAACAATCCCCCGCTCCAAGGTGGCTGTCCGCTTCTCAACACAGCCATCGAAAGTGACCATTCGTTCCCTGTTCTTCGCGATTATGCCCTCACCGCTTACCAAGAGGTCATTTCGTTCATGCAGAGATTGCTGGAAGAAGGAATCGCCCAGGGAGAATTTCGCTCCGAAATGGACGCAGAAGCAGTTGCTTCGTTTGTTTTTTCTTCCATTGAAGGAGCCATCATGGCAAGCAGACTCACACACGATAACAAGCATGTCCATTTTGCCAGCAAGCATATTGAGCAGCTTTTACAGTCATACCGCCCCTAGCAAAAAGAAAAGAGCAGTCGCGCAGGATGTGCTCCCCCTGCCTACCTGCTCTTTTTTCGTGGACTTTTCCTGCTACTTTCTATTTGATGTAGTGTACTTTTTCATGTCCGAGCAATGCTTCCAGCACTTGCTGTACTTTCACGCCTGTTTCAAATGTAACCAGTCTGGCATCGCCACCGTTCATCGCAATAGACAGCTCATCCAACAACAGGGAGAGACGGTCTTGCTGCGGAACTTCAGCCGGAACGAGCGCTTCGCCGTGTCCACCCACAAACAGATTGCTCCAGTTCACGACACTCAGCGTTCCTTTTGACCCGTACACGCGATAATCCAAATGCTCCTCATGCGCGATACCCGCCAAGCCATTGATCGTAACCGGGGTACCATCTGTCAGATGCAGAAAGGCCGATACACCTGTCTCACATAGCGCAGGATCTGCTGGATAGTCTACCTCTGAGTGGACTACATGCAGGTCTCCGAAGAGCTCGTAAGTCAGATGAGTGAAATGAGGCAGCACTTCTCGGATGAAACCGCCTTGCTCACGACCAGCCAGCCAAGGTGTTTGCTGCCATGGACGCGGCCACTGGTGAAAATGCGTCAGGATATCGATACGGCGGACATCTCCGATTGCTTCGAGTCTGCGGGATAGTTCAGGAAAAACACCTTGATAGTAGAGCGGGAAGTTCATCGCATGGACAACCCCTGCGTTATTTGCTGCTTCCAACATTTCTTGCGCTTCTGTCAATGAATTAGCTAACGGCTTTTCACAGAGCAAATGCTTTTTGTGCGCCAGCACATCCAGGGCAATCGCATGATGGAATTTCGGAGGAACTGCCAAATAGATGACGTCCAGCTCTACCTTTTTCAATAATTCCTTATAATTTGTGTACCAAGGCACATCGCCGGACTTTTGCGCGGCTTCCTGTGCTCTTTCCGCTGATACATCACTCACTGCAGCTACTCGAAATTTTTCGTGGGTACGGATCGCGTTCATCATGCGTTCGCCCATGACGCCTGCGCCAATCACCCCAACGTTCCATTTCACTTGATCCATCTGCCTTTCCTCGCTTCCTGATGAATGTTCGTCTTCGTGCCTCTACCCCTTTCTCCATTGATTTGAACATTCCTTCTGAAAAGCTCAGATTGTCAGTTGCTTCTGCGCTTCCTTTTTTACCCGCTTTTTCTCCTTCTGGATGGCTATGACTGTATAGAGAGAAGGAACGACAATCAGCGTAAGTAGCATCGAGAACAGTAAGCCAGAAATGATCGTAATGGCGAGCGGCTGAAACAGCACGCTTCCCGTAATCGCCATCGGTGACAGACCGGCTACTGCGGCAAAGGTCGTCAGTAAAATCGGGCGCAACCTTGCTTTCCCCGCCCTGATGACTGCATCGTTCAGAGAGACTCCTTGATGCCTCGCTTCCTCAATAAACTCGATTAGTACGATCCCGTTGCGAACGACGATACCCGCCAATGCGATAAAGCCTGCTACTGTCATGAATCCAATCGGTGTGGAAGTGATAAATAGCCCGATCAAGCTGCCCGCGATGGCGAGGTAGACTGTACTCATGACCAAGACAGGAATAGACAACGAGTTAAACTGCAGCACGATCAGCAAAAAGATGAGAAAGACCGCCACAATCGCAAGCACACCCAAATCGAGCAAAACTTCCGATTCCTCCTCTGTTTCACCTGTTACATTCCAGCCATACCCGTCTGGCAATTCCAATTGCCCCATTTTCGCTGTTATTTCGCTCATCGCGTCTGCAGCCGTCCGATCTCGGACATCACTCGTGATCGTGACACTACGGGACATATTGTAACGAGGAATACTCTGCATCGATAAATCCGGCTTCATTTCTGCAATTTGCGAAACCGGAATAAGCTGCCCACGTGCATTCGGAACCGAGAGTTGCGCGAAGACTTGCTCTGTCGTCATTCCCGGCTGATCGGCTACCAGCGTAATATCGATCAAGTTTCTCCCATTGTCAAATTGTCCCATTGGAATGCCTTGGCTGATCAAACGCAACGTTCTGGTCAAATCCGCTTCGTTGATCAGCTCCTTGTCCATCTTTTCTTGATTCACATGGAATTGAAGGGAGTACTGTTCATTTCCGAGCGTGTCGTTGATGTTGTACGTTCCTTTTGACTCCATGATGAGCTGCTTGATTTTCTCAGAGATCGCGTACAGCTGTTGCAGATCATCCCCATACACCCGAATTCCAACCGGGTTACCAGAATACATCCCCGCCTTTACGCTGTACGGAATGATGTTCGCTTCTGGATACATCCTCTTAAACTGCTCCGACCACGGCGCCAGCACCTTTCGCGCATCCATTTTGTGATTGTCAAAGGTAACGATCAATTGCGCTACATGTTCACCTGTACCAACCGGCGGTGCTGAGGGCATCATCTGTGGCGCATTGCCACCTACGAAAGATGAAACCTTTTGAATGTGTGCCTGTTTCGCAATCCATTGGGAAACACCCAGGGCAATTCGATCCGTTTCCTGTAAATTGCCGCCAATCGGCGTCGTTATATTCACAACCATCTGTGGCCTGTCATCATCAGGGAAAAGCTGAACAGGAACAACCGCAGCGAGTCCGTAGATAGCAGTGGCAATCAGTACTCCGCTCACTCCTGTTTTCAGCGGATGTTTCAACATGGCTTTCAGAACACGATCGCCATACCAATTCGTCAATGCATCGATTTGTTTGCCTAATAAGCCCGCTGGCTTACGGTAGTCCGTCTCTGCTTTGCTCCGTTTCTTGTTCCTTCGCTCGTTCCATTCCCGGTAAATCGGAATGATCGTAAGTGACATGAACATCGAGGCCGCCATCGTAAAAATGATAATGAGCGGTACCGGAAAAATAAACTGACCAGCATCACCAGGCAGAAACATGATCGGCCCAAACGCAGAGATGGTAGCAAGGGTAGCAGTGACAATGGAGATGGCCACTTCCTTCGTCCCGGCTACAGCAGCCGTGTACGGATCCTCGCCCAAAACAGATAATCTGCGCTCGATGTTGTCATTTACCACCACTGCGTCGTCTACCAAAATCCCGAGAACAATGATGAGCCCGAATACGGTCATTTGATTGAGCGTAATGCCAAAGAAGGGCAGAACCACCATCCCAGCTGCCAAAGAGATGGGGATCGCCAATGCAACCATCAAGGATGTCGTTACATTCAATCCAAGGATGCAAATAAAAAGTACGGCTATGATCGCAATGATCATTTCCAGATACAATTCGGAAAAAATACTGCCGATTCGATCCACTTGCAAAAACACAGGCTCTTTTTTCGCCCACGCTGGGAGACTCTTTTCCAACGTGGCAAGCTTCGTATCCACCGCTTTTTGCACAGCTGGAACATCGCTTCCCAGCTCAGCGTTGATGCTAATGGTCGCAGCAGGCTTCCCGTTGTAATAGGTTCGATACTCCACCCGTTTGGTACTGTCGGAAATGGTGGCAATATCCTTCAAATAGACGGGCATTCCTTCCTGCGTACGTGTCACGACTACCTTTTCAAAAGTCGCTACTTTATAGCTGACCGGTAATGTGAGCTGATATTTTCGCGTATCAATATTGACATCACCTAGGGGTGTTGTTTCGTTTTTCGTTTGGACAGCATGGATGACTTGCGCCCAGGAAATGCCGTATTGTTGCAGCTTCTGTGCATCGACCGCGACCTTTACTTCCTGCTCCGGCAGTCCTTGGATCGAAACATCGGATACGCCTGGCACGGTTCGAAGCTGATCCTTCCATAGATCAAGCATATCGCGTAATTGGAGGATTTCTTCAAAAGAGTTGGCTGTGATTTGAAAGGTCTGGATGAAGGTACGACTCATGTCATCATTGATGATGGGCTGCTCTGCTTCATCGGGTAAATCGGCCTCGGCATCCTTTACCTTTTTCCGTACATCTTCAAACACCGTTTTTGGTTCAACGTCATTCTCTGTTCGCACGTTGATAATGGATACACCGGATCGGGACTCCGAACTAATGGATTTGATTCCTTGCACCTCGTTGATTTTTTCTTCCAGCTTCTTCGTGACTGTCTGCTCCACCTTTTCAGGAGTCGCTCCCGGATACATGGTGGTAATGGTAGCCATGCTGACGATAATGTCTGGTTGCTCTTGCTTCGGAAGCGTAACCGAGATGAACATACCAATCAGCACGAGCATCGAAAAGAAAACGAGGGTGATTTTGCGCTTGTTAATGAAAAACTCGATCATGGCTGATTGCCTCCTTTCACGGTGACAGAGTCCCCGCCAAGTAAACGATCAGCACCTTTCGTAATCAACATGTCGCCTGCTTGCAAGCCAGCAGTAATTTCCAAATGATTGTCAACATACTGACCAATCGTGACAGTGGTCTTGATCGCTTTTCCATCCGCTAGCAAAAAAACGTAAGGCTCAGAACCACGGCTAAAAACGGTTTTGGCAGGGACAAAAATGCCTTTCTTTTGAGGCAAGGTTCGCTTTGCGCTGATGACTTGCCCTGCAAACCAATCTTTTTTGGTGTTATCAATGACGACTTCCACGCTAATCGTGCCCGTCTGCTCGTTCGTCGCCGGATAAATCGTCGTAACCTTTCCGATTCGTTTGTCTTCATACAAACGAATCTCGACCTCATCTCCCACCTTCCACGCTGAGATGCCCTTGTCCGGTACAGGCAAGACTGTTTTCAACTGTTGGATGTTGCCGATTCGATAGACAGGAGCCCCTGAACTTGCGAGTTGCCCAACATCAGCCATTTTCGCTAGCACTGTTCCTTGAATAGGTGCTTTCACTTCCGTTTTTGCCAAAGTAGCTGCAGCCTGATCGCGAGTGACCATCGCCCCTTGGTAGCTGGCATTTGTCGCACTGATATCCTCAGTCCGAGCGCCTTCTATCACTAGCGAATACGTCTCTTGCGCTTCTGCATAATCTTTATCTGCTAGTTCAAAGGCATTCTTGGCACTCTCAAATTCGGTTTCGGAGATCGCCCCATTTTTATAGAGCTGTTCCATGCGCTGATAGTCTTTCTGTGCTTGATCCCGAGAGATTTTCTTCGCTTCGACCGCTACTTTCGCTTGCTGAACTTCTTGTTCCCGCGCTCCGTTTTTTACTTTGGAAAGCTCGGCGCTCGCACCATGCATCTCAGCGTTTGCCAATGCCAACTGGAGAGAGTAGTCTGTAGCATTGAGGCGGGCGAGCACTTCTCCCTTCTTGACAACATCTCCTTCTTTGTATGGCAATGACTTGATTTCCCCGGCTACTTCAAAAGAAACAGTCGTCTCTTCGATAGGGGCAAGTGTCCCTGACAGTTCACTGCTCGATTGGAAGCTTTTCAGCTCGATCGGCTCCGCTTCCACAATTTTGGCCTCGGCTTGGACTTCGCTTTCCGTTGACGGCTTCATCTGATTGCAAGCCGTCCCAATCACTGCAAGGGAGATGATCAGCAACATCCCCACCACTTTTCTTCCCGTCTTATTCATGTAGGCCTCACTCCTATTGCTTTATAGAAAAGTATTACCGGAATGAATGTTCATTCCGTTTTGTTCAAAAGAAGGATCAGAATTAATGAATTCTGATCGCATCCCAGCAAGCTTCCTCTACACCGGCAAGCAATTCCGGGGTTTCTTCGATTTCGCCAGCCTTGATGCACTTGTTCAATGCGATGAATGCTCCGTCCATAATCGCAATCAATGCATCCGCTGGCAATGGACGGATAACCTTATTTTTTTGTCCCCGTTCAATGAATTCGCATAAAAATGTTCGCAGCTTCATGTATGCTTCACGGCTGGCTTCGTCCAGGTAGTGACCGTTTGTATGGGAATCCAGAAACAGCAAGGCGTTCAAATTCTTTTTGGCGTAGCGAATCACCTGATTCGCAATATGCCGAAATTGCTCGCGTAAGTCATCAGATGTGCGAGGATAACCATCATTGATTGTCTCAAGCAGCTCCCCCACACATTCTTGAAACAGCGTATTGACGAGCGCTTCTTTGTTTTCGAAATAACGATAGATGGTACCTGCACCGACCCCTGCTTTTTCGGAGATCATCGGAACGGTCGTCCCATCAAAACCGCGATCTACAAACAAAACGAGCGCTGCATCTAAGATTAATTCGCGCTTGGTTTCAGACAAGTTCATGACCCCTTTCGTGCGGAATGAATTTTCATTCTGGAGGAAATTATAGTATACATATTGCTAGGGTGTCAAATGGCACTTGCTTGGATTACCTGTTGGCTGGAGATTCTTGGTTGCCGGCGATTATGAGGATGTTTGGTTTGACCCAGAATTATTACAAAACAGCTAGAGAACCGGTGTAGTAACCATGTTCCCTAGCTGTTTCTTTATCCAACTGCTTCGTTACCCAATGTGCAAGCCAAATGTTTTGTCACCGAACGAAAATTTCTCCCTATCCGCTATTTTCGCAAAAGACACATCTGAAACGAGTACGCTCCCACGCAAAACATGATCAAAACGCTCTAATGCTGCTCGTAGCTCATCGTCCACATCCAGTGTAAGCTGGACACGTTTATCGATGGGCAAATCCAGCTTTTTGCGTACATCCTGAATGACGCGGATGACTTCACGAACCATGCCTTCTTGCTCAAGCTCTTCTGTCAGTGTCGTATTCAAGGCCACATGGAGCTGATAGCCGGATGCAGAAGCGAAGCCTTGCTTCCCTTGCTTTTCCACAAGCAGCTCATCTAGCGTAAGCCGCACACTCTCGCCTGCGACCTCCACATCCAAGTAGCCATTGTCCACTGCCTTCTGTGCGTCGGCTGCTTTTAATTCTTTTAAATACCCTTGGATTGGCCCAACGAGCTGGCCATACTTTTTCCCGGCTACCTTCAGGTTGAGCTTGAAATGATACGTCACAAAGCTGCTGTCGCTTTGCTCTACCCGAATGTTTTTGACATTGATCTCGTCTTCGATAATGCCAGCAAACCGCTCGAGGTTAAATGGCTGCTCCATCGTTACGATCAGCTCGGACAGAGGCTGTCTGGTCTTGAGTCCGGTTTCGTTGCGGACATTTCGCGCCAGCTCCACGATGTTTCGAGCCGTTTCCATGTCCCGCTCAAGGGTTTCGTCGATTGCTTCTGTGTTCACTTTCGGATAGTCAGTCAAATGAACACTGCCTTCTCCCCCCAGATTGCCATACAAATCTTCTGCGATCAGCGGCGCGTATGGTGCGATCATCTTCGCCAGTGTCAGCAACACTTCTCGCAGGGTCTGGTAAGCAGATACTTTGTCAGGCGTCATCCCGCTGCTCCAGAAACGATCCCGCGAACAACGGATGTACCAGTTACTCAACTCGTCGATGAACGCTTCGATATGCCCCGCCGGATTCATGAAATCGTAGGTTTCCAGACCTTTTACCACCTGCTGCAAGGTGGTATTCAAGCGGGAAAGTATCCAACGATCCAACTCGTTCACAGGTGGTTGCGCTGGATGCTCTTCTGACTTGAATGCATCGATCAAGGCGTATAACGAATAAAAATCATGCGTGCTATGGATCTTATCGATCACTTTGTACTTCGCCTCGGCGACGATCCTCTTGGAGAAGCGCTTACTGCTCCACGGCGCACTGTCAGACAAAAGCGCCCACCGGAACGCATCTGCACCGAACTCCTCGATTACCTCCCACGGATCGATCCCGTTTCCTTTGCTTTTAGACATCTTCTGACCGTGTTCATCCAAAACGTGACCAGTAGAGATGACCGCCTTGTAGGGTGCTTTTCCGTTATACAGGGTAGAGACTGCCAACAAACTGAAGAACCAGCCCCGCGTTTGATCGATTCCTTCCGAAATGATGTCGGCTGGGTACTGCTCCTCGAACACCTTTTCGTCTCCGAATGGATGATGGTATTGAGCAAACGGCATCGAACCACTGTCGAACCACACATCGATGACCTCAGGTGTCCGCTCCATCGTACCGCCGCAAGAGCAGCGCAGCTTCACCTCATCAACAAACGGCTTGTGCAGCTCCAGCTTCTCGTCGATTGGTGCCACAGATTTCTCACGCAACTCTTTTACACTGCCTGGTGCATATTCACTGCCACAATCCTGACAAAGCCATAGATTGAGCGGCGTCCCCCAATACCGGTTGCGGCTAATATTCCAGTCTACAAGCTCTTCGAGGAATTTCCCGAAGCGCCCTTCGCGCAAGTGGCCCGGATACCAGTCGATCTTGCTATTGTTTTCGATCAGCTGATCCTTGATCGCTGTCGTTTTGATGAACCAGCTCTCCATCGCATAGTAGAGCAGTGGCGATTTGCAGCGCCAGCAGAACGGATAGCTATGCTCGTAGCGCTCCTTGGAAAACAGCAGACCTCGATGTGACAAGTCTTTGACGATATCGACGTCGCAATCCTTCACGAACCGACCTGCGAAATCTGAGATTTGATCAGTATAACGGCCAGCCAAATTCACGACGTTCACGAAATCAAGTCCATGCTGACGGGTCGTGCGATAGTCATCCTCCCCATGCGCTGGCGCAGTATGCACGATGCCCGTTCCGCTCGTGTCACTGACATAGTCTGCATCGACGACGATATGCCCATGGTTTACCTTGATATAGCCAAAAGGCGGCTCATACGGAGTACCGACCAATTCTGCGCCTTTGTGCGTGGACAAAACCTCGTAGTCTTCCTTAAAGACTTTCTCCGCGAGATTTTTTGCTACGACGTACACTTCATCCTTGTGCTTGACCCGCACGTAATCGAGCTCTTTGTTAACAGCCAAAGCCACGTTGGCTGGAAGTGTCCATGGTGTCGTCGTCCACGCGAGGAAGTAGTCATCGCTTGTCTTGCTTTTGAATTTGACCGTCGCACTCAAGTCCTTCACGTCTTCATAGCCTTGCGCCACTTCATGGGAGCTGAGTGTCGTCTGGCAATCCGGGCAATACGGACTGACACGATACCCTTTGTACAGCAGCTCTTTTTTATGAATGTCAGAAAGAATGTGCCAGACGCTTTCGATGTAATCGTTGGTCAGCGTCACATATGGATGCTCCATATCCGTCCAATAGGCGATGCCTTCCGTCAGCTCACGCCATTGCTTTTCGTACTCGAATACGCTATTTTTGCACTCTTCGACGAACTTGGCCACCCCGTAGTTTTCGATCTCCTGCTTGCCGGAAATGCCAAGTCGCTTTTCCACCCCAAGCTCTACCGGAAGACCATGTGTATCCCAGCCTGCTTTGCGGACGACACGGTAGCCGGACATCGTTTTGTAGCGTCCGATAAAATCCTTGATGACCCGTCCGAGCACGTGACCGATATGCGGCTGTCCGTTGGCGGTCGGAGGACCTTCATAAAAGACGAAGTTTGGCATTCCCAGCCGATTGTCCATCGACTTGCGAAATGTATCGTCTTTCCTCCACTGTTCCAAAACGCGTAACTCTCGTGCCCTTGCTTTTTCTTTTACGTCTACTTTCCTCATCATGTACACTCCTTCTTCTGTAGTTTGCGTAGAAGTGTAGGTTCATAGAACGCAAAAAAATCCCGCCCCCTAAGGGACGAGATTTGATCTCGCGATACCACCCTTGTTCCGAAATCTTCATGCAAGCATGTCATTTCGGCACCTCTACTACGTACCATCATACGCGTCCCTTGTAACGGTGGGATTCCGGGTCAGCTTACTCCAAATGCTTCAGCTTTCCTTCTCGGAGAGGATTTTCGGCTAAGTCTTGAACGTTGGCTTTCAGCACCAGGGCCAACTCTCTGGGGAACAAGGGGATTAGCTTACTCTTTCTCGTCAATGAATTTGTTGGTGTTATTTTTGTTACTTTACTTTTTACACGGTTTTCTAAAAAATGTCAAGGGTTAGGCCACGACGCGCTTCACGCTGCGACGGCTTTCCACCTGCGACAAGAACAAGCTAAGAACCAGGATAATCGCGCCGAACAAATACGGTGCGTTCAAATGCACCCCGTATAATGTACCTGCCACTGCTGGGCCAAAAATATTCCCCAGACTCATATAGGCATTGTTCATCCCTGCTACGAAGCCCTGTTCATCCCCTGCTCGTTTGGAGATCAGCGTGTTGATCGCTGGACGCATAATCGACGTCAGGGTAAAGAAGAGAACCGTCATAATCAGCATATACCAGAAATTACCGGACAATAGCATCATCACCATCGAAACAGCAGACAAGAAGAACGTCACGTTAATGAGTTTTTTCTCGCCAAAACGAGTAATGAGCTTACCGATCAGCGCTGCCTGCACAATCGTACCAGCAAGTGCTCCCACTGTGATAATGATGGAAATATCACGTGGAGTATAAGCGAACTTTGCATCGACGAACAGCGGGAAGATAACTTCGAAGTTCGCCAAGCCAAACGTCATCGTAAAGACCAGCACCAGCATGATGAAGTACGACGATTGAAACGACTTGCCGAGTTGTAAGAAGATGTTTTCCTGTTTGTCTTTGGCGTTTCGTGACGCGAGCTGCTTCTCTTTCGGAAGAGATTCTGACAAGAAGAAGATGGAACCGAGTGTAGCTACCGCACCAACTGCCGCGGAAATGTAGAACGGCATACGCAAGCCAAGCTCTGCCAAAAATCCACCAATACCAGGCCCGATAACAAATCCGAGCGACATAGCAGCTCCGAGCATCCCCAGTCCTTTTCCGCGTTTATCCTCGGTCGTAATGTCAGCTACATACGCCAGCATGGATGGAATCATCGCTGCTGCCCCAATCCCGCCGATCAAACGAGAAAGGTAGAGCACCCATGTCTGTTCAGCCAAGGCAAAAACCAGGTTGGAGATCGTAAACAGGACGAGTCCCATTACAATCATGATTTTACGACCGTACTTATCTGACCATTCCCCCGCAATCGGAGAAAAAAGAAATTGAGTCACACCAAAAGCCGCCACCAGGTATCCAGCCGTCTCCCCACCCGCGCCGAACTCTTTAAGAAACTCGGGCAAAATCGGAATAATCAAGCCAATTCCCAGCATGGCAATAAACATGTTAATCATCAGGAAGAGAATCGGTCGCTCGCTATTCTCTTGTGCATTCATATTCATTTATCCAGTCCTATCCTTGTAGATTTTTCTTTTTAGCCTTGCAGCTTCGCTTTCACACTCTCAATCACCGTACGCCAAATAGCAGGGTCTGTTGAAATCTGTTGCTTAAAGTTGCGGTACAGCTCCTTTTGCTTTTCCTCAAAATCAGGAGCGTCAGCAGCCGGCAATCCAGCACGGGCAGTCGTAATCATTTCCTGCACTTCTGGAGAACGAGGTCCCCAAACTCTTGCCTCGTAACCATCCTGGTCGAGGAAAATAAAGATCGGAATCGCACGTGCTGTGCCATTGGTCAAGTACTGATCCATCAGCTCGAGATTTTCGTCACGGATGAGAAAGCGCAATTCGATGTTGCTTTCCTCGGCAATTCGCTGAATGACAGGAACACATAAGGAAGCATCCCCACACCAGTCTGCGGTCAGCACGACCCCTTTCCAATTGCGCTGGGAGAGATCCTTCCAGACAGCCAGATCCTCGTCAGTAAATGTGAGCTGATCGTACACGCGGGTCAGCTCTTCTTTATTGACGTTCATGCTTTCTGTGTACGCCGTAAAGCTCATTCCTTTTTCAAACCAACTGTTATGATTCACGACAGACATACTCCGTACTCCTCCTGTATAGTGAAAAATTATTGCTCCCAAATAGCAGAAGTCCCCAAGCGATTGCGAATGGAAGAGCTTCTTGTTTTGCGGGCTTCTTTCCCTGACTGTTTCATGGTGCTTGCCTTGGCAGTCAGGTCCATAAACCACTCTCTATCTTTGGTTGCGAGGGCGAGATCGATCAAATCATGCATATGCTCTTCATCATCAAAAGAGCCTACTGGAATGCGATCCATCCACTGTCTCGGAATCACCACCAGCTTGCCGATCGTCTCTTCGTTGTCGCATTGAACCACATATACTTTCGCGGTACCTCGCAATGAATCATCTGTTTCGACGAAGCCTTGAATTAACTCGCCGAATTTGGTTTTACCTAATACCCATTCTCCGACTTCCAATAACTCATCTCGATTCATTCTGGTGCACCTCCCAATTGTAACGGAAATCATTACAGTTTCCATGTTAAAAATTTGTAAGGTTACTGTTGCGAACTCTCCTGACATCCATGACGGACTTTATCTAATACGGTTTGGATCGTGATTTGTTCCAAATATTTTGTAAAGTACATCTCTGCTTCGGTAAAAATCTGATCCATAACTCCGTGCATATTCGCAGAAACCTGACACGCTTCTTGCGGATCTCCCGAACACCAGTGCGGCTTCAGCGTACCATTCGAGATCGAACGATATATCTCGGCCAAGGTGACCTCATTCGGGTCGCATGCGAGGATATAACCGCCGCCAATTCCCTCTTTTGTCTTCACAAATCCGTTCTTACGCAGAATGCTCATGATTTTGCGAATTCTGGCTGGATTCGTACATACATTTTTTGCGATGAGCTCACTGCTTGCCATATGCTCTGGGATATGAGCCAACAAAGCCAAGCTGTGAACAGCAATGGTAAATTCACTATTCACGTCACAGACGGCCTCCTTGCGAAGAGTACTGTAATATTAATTCGTACAGTTACGAATGTCAACAATTGTGTGGGGGCAAACTTTTTAAAAAGCCGGAGGCTTTCATTCTGCGGTGGTCGGGGGGAAGCGAAGGCACATGTTTTCCAGTCGCCTTTTTCCTCACTGCGTTCGGGCGGTCTCCTTCCAAACATGTACCTTCGCTTTTCGGACAGCTATTGCTTCTGCGGGGCTTTTTTAAATAAGTTTTTTTATAAAAAGGATTTCATCGCGGATTGGGATGCCATTGTCTGCGATAAGGGAGATTTCTGGTTTGATTTGCCGGGCCTTGTCCACAGCATGGATGTACAGCTCGTGAAACTGATAACCTCTTTTTTGGTAAAAGCCCATGGCGTTCAGGTTATCGTTGGTGGTGACGATCTTCATCCGGTGGCAGCCTTTTTCTTTGGCGGTCTGCTCTACTTGATTGAGAAGGGCGGTCCCGATTCCTTTGTTTTCGATCACACTGTCCAAGGAAATGATTTCACATTCCTGATCTTCGAGCACATAAGAAATAAATCCGTTGATTGCACCCTCTTCACCCATTACTGCGTAGCCGTCCAGCGCATCGCATTGGAAAACGCCACTGGAGATGACCATTTGCGGACTTCCCCAATGTTTGATGAAAAATTCAGTGATGACGTTTTTGTCCAGTTCACTTGTTGAAATCATCTGCATAGCATTCACCTCTCCAAAATGATAGAGAATAAGCCCTCGCTTTTGAGTCAGCAAGGGCTCCACATCGTTACGAACGCACATCCAGCAGTACTTTTCCTGTACTCGCCCTACTCTCTACCCACGCATGGGCACTTGCTGCTTCTTCCAATGCAAAATGCTTGCCGATCTTGATGTCAAGCTGTCCATTCGCCAAATAGTCCAAAACTTGCTTGGCAGTATCCTGTAACAAGTGTGGACGCAGCTTACGTGTCGTACCAAAGCTAAAGCCTAATACAGAGCGGCAGCTTGCGTGCAAATCGATTGTCTTGATCTGACCGATTTCACCGCTGGCATTGCCAAAATGGACGAGTCGGCCGTACCAAGCGAGGCACTCGAGACTACGCTCGCTCACCGTTCCAGAAATCGAGTCCAAAATGACATCGGCTCCCGCACCATCCGTCAGCACGCGTACACTCTCCACAAAATCTTCGCGATCATTGCAAATCACATGGTCGGCACCAGCTGACAAGGCAATTTCCGCCTTTGCTTCATTACCGACTGTCCCGATGACACGACCTGCTCCGAGCAGCTTGGCTAATTGAATCGCCGTCGTCCCGATTCCGCCTGCCGCAGCGTGTATCAGTACGGTTTCCCCTTTGGCAATGCGGGCAACCTTCGCCAGTAGCTGGTACGAAGTAAATGACACGACTGGGCAAGCGGCTGCTGTTTCCGTGCTGATTTGATCTGGCAGTGCAAAAGTCAAACACTCTTCCGCCACGATATACTCGGCGTATGATCCGTTGGCCGGAAACGCAATGACTCGTTGTCCCACCTTCAGGCTTTGCACCTCTGCCCCTACCTGTTCGATCACGCCAGTCGCATCGAGTCCCGGGATAAACGGCAGCTTGGCCGCTCCCTTTTTTCCATGCCTGGATTTGATATCGGCAAAATTGACACTGGTCATCTCGACGCGGATCAGGACTTGTGTAGATGACATGGTCGGCATCTCGACTTCCGCATATTTCATCGTCTCAGGCCCGCCTAATTCTGTTACCAAGATCGCTTTCATGAGAACCCTCCAGACAAGAGTGGAATGGAACGTCAGTTTTGCAGAATGGTCATGATCGCAGCTTTTTTCGCTGCGAACTCCTCGTCGGAAAGCACAGGCGTAAACGTAGCTCGCGGAATCTCCACCAATAGATCATGCCAAGATTTGCAGCCCTGATAAGCGACGTCAATCGGAATTTCTACCGGCTGCTCTAATCGATACATCCGCACGAACAAAATGTGCAGCGGCTGTTTTTTCTTCCAATGCAAGCGCACATCTGCAAAATTATCCGTCCAGATGTGGAAGGGCGATAGCGCGCGCAGCTTGGCTTCGTCCATCAGCTCTACATCGTCGGTTACTTCAGCAAAATATTCGATCGTCACGGTCTTCTTGTCCATTGTCCAGCCTTCAAGGGTCGCATCTAACAGATGTTGGTAGTCTACCTTTACCATGTCGCGCTTCTGGTGCTCATAGGTCGGATACAAATAAAATTGATTGTTTTCCAAGCGGAATTCTCGTGTTTCTTCGTATAACCCACCCTTGCGGATCGTGATGATCTGCTCACCTTCTCCAAGCGCTTTGACGGCGACTGCCCATTCCTTCAAGCTAAGGGGGGATAGCGGCTGTACGATCGACTGCATGCAGCACGGCTCCCTTCTACTGTCAGAATCGTTTGATGACTTTAGTCTAGCCCAATTCCAGCTCGTTGAGAAGTCGTCTTCAACAGTTGATCGACATGCTGCATAGCTCCTTGCAGTCTCTCGGCATAATTTCCTCGCAATGTCACGTACGTAATTCCCCGCTCGTCCAGCATCTGACGCAGCTTTTCGTGATTGTGCAGGCGCACTTGCTCTTCTCCGTGCACACGCAGTCCATCATCTACCCATGCGACATCTGGCTCCATCAATAGCCACAAATCATACGCTTGCTCTTTGGCAATCTGGTCAAGAACAGGGAAGGTTTGCCCGGTGTACAGTTCAGAGTAAAACTGGGTGACTATCGCTTCGGTATCGATAAACAAGAGCTTGTTGGCTTTCTGGAGCGCTTTGTATTCTTCCATTTTGTGACCATACGCGATGTGCGGGAAATACTCCGGTGTCAAAATCGTATCGCAGCCCCCAACCTCTTCGCAGATTGTGCGCCCATACTCCTCGACAAACACGGTGTTGTAGAGTTTCGCAAGGTAACAGGTCAAGGTCGATTTTCCGCAGCTCTCTGTCCCTACCACGACTACCTTTTTGACGAAATAGGGCTGAACAATAGCCGGGATGTGCTGCCAATGAGCGAAGACCCCTTCGTTGCGAATCTGGGTAGCGGAGATCGGTACTTGGCTGCGCGATTCATCGAGAATGATGTGCGCTGCCTCCGGGTATAAACGGCGAAAAATCGGATCATAAGCGGACTCAGAGCTGAAAACCAGATCAATTTTTTTCCCGATCTCGCGCTTGATGTCCGCTGCTCCCGCCTCCCAATCGTAGCTCTCGTCGCTATCCGCAAGATCCTCGACTGCAAGCACATGGACATTTTCCATGTCCTTAACCAGCGTGGACAGCCATCTCAACCGTACTTCATAGGGGATTGGTTTGATTCCTGCCTCCTCACACAGCTTTCGGTCGCGTGTGGGGCTGTGCGAGAGAACGACGTACAACTCGTCGCAGCGACAGGCGGCCCGTGTAATTGCGTATACATGTCCTTGATGCAGTGGCAAAAATTTGCCGCCAATGAAGCCTACGCCCCCCATGTCTGCTCCTCCCTTTGCTTGCGATACTGTCTTACCCAGTTCATCAAGCCGTAGATGGCATTCACCAAATAAGCGGACCACATGACCAGCATCGAGATATCGCTTCCGTCCTTCAAAAACGCTGCAAGCCACATGTAGATCGTGAACAAATCAATAATGATCCAGACCACCCATTGCTCGACCAAGCGCTTCACCATGAAAAGCATCGCGATAACGGAGAGAACAGCCGTCAAGGAATCAACAAAAGGCAAGGCCCCGCCCATTTGCTTCAATACAAACCCGTAGGCAATGGTTGCGATGATGCTCAAGATCGTCCACCAGATGCGTGCTCGGTTGGACAAAATCGCAATTTTGACGTCATTTTGTTTGACTTCGGACACGCGGTTTTTGCGCCACAGGTAGAGTCCTATGAATTGCATCGGCAAAAAATAGAGAAGATTCAGCATGACTTCGCCATAGTACTTTTGCCCATAGGCGACGAACGCGTACAAAACCACATTGATGATGCCCGGGTAGTAACTCCACGTCTTTCCTTTGGCGACGAGCACGACACTCAGCATCCCTGTCAGGGAGGCGATCAAGCCGATGAATGTATCATCCAGCGCGAAATACAAGTAGAGGGTAACGAGTGTAAACGAGATGAGCCAAATTTTTTCAAACCAATTCCAGTCTGCTAAAAAGCCGGTGCTTTTCGCATTCATGCGAATCTCTCCTTGAACGCTCGCAGGTTTTCCTGGCGCGCAGAATTGTCGTAGATGGCAAACACGATGTGGTCAAAAAGCTGTGCATACTGTTCCTCGATCAAAACAGTCGCAAAGTAATCTGCTACGTCCTCCGCTTTGTTGCGGAATACTCCGCAGCCGTACGCTCCCAAAATGATCGTCCGATGGTTGTGAATGGCTGCTGCCCGCAAAATTTTCCGGATGCGCTCCATCATGACAGGACCAATCTTTGCGATATTTTCAGGCTCTCGCTCACGAACAACCCCCGCATTTACAGCAGGCGCTGTAACAAAAGACAAGAGGTATGGATCAGGCAAAAGCTGATCGCTTTGATCGCGAAGCACGGGGACCCTCGGTGAATAAATCATGTAGTCGGAATAAAAGCAGGTTTTCAACTGGCGATGGTAGGTGTACATTTCCTGCATTTGCACGATGCAAGGATACAGACCAGAGGAACGCGCCAAGCTCTCTTCCTGCGCCTGACTTCCCCCTAGGAATCCTCCGCCCGGATTTTTGGCGGAAGCAAAATTCAAGCATACGGCATCTGCTCGTTTCTCAGAAACGACAAGGCGCTTGGCTGCATCCAGGCTGGATTCCGAGGTGACCTCGATCTTGGCACGCAGTTGTGCAGCTGTTGTTTGATGTGATGGCAGTTGTACTGTATCTGCAGCCAAATCATTTGGACGATACAAGACCGACTGGCTGATGGCAGCAGCGAGATTCTCCGTAATGCTCTTCTTTTCACCCGCTTTGTTTACGTAGTAGCCCTGCTCTATGATTTGCAGCGTCTCTTGCGCGATTCGTACGCGTACGCTTCGATTGTGTCCCTGATTCATTTTGATTTCCTCCCTGGTACGGGGCTACGTCTGATCCATCCATTCCGGGTTAAAGCGGAAATACTTGGATGGTCGGTGCCCTGCATGTTTTCGATATTGATTCGTTTCCACCACTTTGTCGGCTACCTTCCTGCGAAACGCCGCTGCCAACAGCTCACGTCCCAAAATCACTTCGTACACCTGTTGCAGATCGCTTAATGTGAACAGCTCCGGCATTAAGGCAAAGGCGATATCCGTGTATTCAATTTTGTTGCGCAATCGCTCCAGTGCGTATTGAATGATTTTGGCGTGATCAAATGCAAGATTGTTCGTCTCTACAATTTCGCGGGTCTCACGTATGGTGCGGCCCGTTACTGTTTTGGTAATTTTAATCGTGGCAGACAGTTCCTCTCTCTCATGTACAAGAAGCAGCTCCAGCCATTTTTCAGTAATGGAGCCGTCACTCGTCGCCGTCTTCGTTTCTTTTAGCCACCTGTCCTCGATGCGGTACCACTCCGCTTCCTCTGCATCATCCCCTGCCTGCAACTGTAAAGACGAGCTGTCTACCAAGGCCATGTACGACGTGCTAATAACCCATGTCCGTGGATCTCTGCCCGCATCGCCCCAGGTGTAGAGCTGCTCCAAGTAAATGTCGTCTACGTTTGTTTCCGTACGCAGCTCGCGTCTGGCCGCCTCCTCCAGACTCTCACCAGGTGTAACAAACCCACCTGGCAACGCCCATTGGCCGATATACGGATGCTCACCACGCTTCACGAGCAATATTTTCAACGACTTGGGCGAGAGCTTGCGGTAATTCTCTTCCAGCTCATCCATCACGGTGAATACCAGCATATCGACTGTCACAGACGGTCGCTCGAATTGGCTGACATCATAAGCTTCCAAGTACTCCTGTTCGGTTTGACCTTGTTTATTGACAGAAGGTTTATCTTTCATCCAATCGCCTCTTTTTGCTGCTGAGTTGTTGTTGTTTTTTTGTTATTAACAAAGTGTTATTATCAAGTTGTTGGTATCATATTACTCTTTCCTGTTTTTGGTGTCAACAAAAAATCCCCACTTTCAAGTAAGGAGTTTTATTTGTTGAAAACAGCCGCGTAGAAGAAGCGCATTTCCAGTCCAAGCGCCTCTGGAGCCCGCCCCAGTTCCGGAATAAATGGCGGGGAATTTCAGCTTCACTTATGGAATACCTCATTGAAGTTTCTACGTTTGAAGCGCTCCCGCCATTTATTCCGGAGCGGACAGTCTTCCCCCCTTGCGGGGCGGAGGCCGAAGCGTAGACTGGAAATGCGCTTCTTCCCACCACTCTAGCCACTTTTTAAAACAAAACAAAAAGCCCCCTGCCAGTTAAATTCACTGACAGGAGGCTTCTTCAAACTATTAATAGCTTAGATTAAGCAGCACTTGGATCGGCTTTTACTGCCTGAACATAATCGTCTGCTTTCTTTTTGTCGAACTGACCTTCCCAACGAGAGATCACGATTGCTGCCAACGCATTCCCTACTACGTTAACAACTGTACGAGCCATATCCATCAAACGGTCTACACCGGCGATGAAAGCAAGACCTTCTACTGGGAGACCTACAGAGCCAAGCGTAGCCAACAGTACTACGAACGATACTCCCGGTACACCAGCGATCCCTTTGGACGTAACCATCAGTACGAGCATCAGCGTGATCTGTGTGCTAATTGGCATGTGAATACCATACATTTGCGCAATGAACAGAGCAGCCAGTGCCTGGTACAGTGTGGAACCATCCAGGTTGAAGGAGTAGCCTGTCGGAATAACAAAAGACGCGATCGCCTTCGGACAGCCCATCTTCTCCATTTTTTCCATAATTTTAGGCAGTACAGTCTCGGAGCTGGAAGTAGAGTAAGCCAACAACAGCTCGTCCTTCAGTACACGCAGAAGGGAAGTGATTTTGATTCCGCTAATACGTGCGATGATGCCCAATACCACCAAGATGAAGAACAACATAGCAACGTGAACCAAAATAACCAGTTTCCCCAATGGAATCAAGGAAGACAAACCGAATTTGGAAACGGTAACACCAATCAGTGCAAAAACACCAAACGGAGCGAAACGCATGATGGTGTTCACAACCCAGAACATGGCGTCCGCGACTCCATTGAAAAAGTTGAGAACCGGCCTTCCCTTCTCCCCTGCTGCTGCGACACCAAGTCCAAACAGAACGGAGAAGAAAATAATCGCTAACATATCACCACGAGCAAGCGAATCAAAGATATTCGTTGGTACAATCTTAACAAATGTTTCCACCATACCGTGGCTTTGTGTTGCTTCTGCCGTGTCTACATACTTGTGGATATCAGTCTTGGTAAGGACTGTTCGATCCACGCCGACACCCGGTTGAAAGATATTGGCCGCCAAAAGACCAATGATAATGGCAATCGTGGTAACGATTTCAAAATACAGAATTGTCTTACCACCAATTTTGCCGAGCTTTTTCATGTCACCTACGCCTGCTACGCCCACAATAAGCGTGGCAACAACGATCGGAACGACAATCATTTTAATCAACCGGAGAAAAATATCACCGATAGGCTGTAAATAGGTCGCCACTGCCGGGTTGCCGTAAAAAATGGCACCCACCAGGATACCCAGAATGAGACCGACGACAATCTGCATCGCTAATCCAAACCGCTTCATTCCGACACCTCGCTATGAAAGAATAAGATGTGACTCTCAAGATGATATGCTTACACGTATCAAGCTTGAGTGGTATATAGGTGAGCATCATATCATGACTTTTTGTGTTTTCCCCTTTTTTGTATTCTTTTCATTTCTTTGTTTTTTCTGATATTTTCTATCAATTTCGCGATATGATTGGGCTCATTGTATTCATTTCTGGAAAAATGATAAAATAAGGGAATCAATTTTCAGCGACTTTTCACTCAGAATGGAGCGCAGTCATGACGATTCGGAAAATGATCATCCTGCTACTAGTTCTAGCAGTCGGGTTGTTTCTTTTGCCTTACTCCGTCCCCTTTTTGCTAGCACTGTTAACTGCAATTCTGGTTGAGCCGCTCGTCTTGTTTCTTATCAAAAGACTACGAATGAATCGGATGAGTGCGGTAATCACAGCCTTTTTCCTGTTTCTCATTTCTTTTGGGATTGTACTGTACTGGATCGGTACGCAGATTGTGATTCAGGGAATAGATTTGGCTCAGCGATTACCGGCTTATTCACAGCATATTTTTGAGTTGGTCGAGTCCTATTTGATGAGCTGGGAAACTTACTATGCGTCGTTACCTGCTGAAACCGTATCGGAAATCCAGAGTGTCTTCGCTGGGCTGAAAAGCTGGGCACTTACTTCAGCCTCTACGGTTGCCAAAGGGATTCTCGGTGTGGCAGCCATCATTCCGGGCTTTTTGATCTCCACGATTATTTACTTGGTTGCCTTGTTTTTGATCAGTCTCGATTTGCCGAAGTTGCGTGCTGGGTTCATGAGAATGTTCACCGTATCTGCTCGTGAAAAGGTCGAGGTGGTTATCTCTCAATTGAACCGTGCCACCCTTGGTTTTTTACGTGCCCAAATCATCTTGAGTCTGATGACTTTCGCGCTGTCCTTATTGGGATTGCTCATTTTGCAGGTCAAGTATGCAGCCGTCATTTCGCTCATGATCGTTTTCGTCGATATTCTCCCCATCTTAGGCACAGGCTCGTTCCTCGTCCCATGGGCCATTTACACCTTCTTGATGGGTAACTCTTCTTTGGCAATCGGCCTGATCGTCATCTTCCTCGTGATTACGGTCGTCCGCCGCATTATTGAACCAAAGATACTCGCATCTAATCTGGGAATAAGCGCCCTGGCCGCTCTTGTCAGCATGTTCCTCGGATTTCAGGTGCTGGGATTTTTCGGGCTGATACTTGGTCCAGCGCTCGTCATTATCTACGAGGCGCTGAGAAAAGCTGGATTCTTGAATTTCAAAATCGATTTTTAATGGGCACAAAAGTATAGGTAGTGCTACCGCCGTTTTTCCGGTAATGGAATCGGAAAAGCGGCCGTTGATATAGAAAGATCTGGGGGAGAGCTTATGTGTGCATATAAAGAACTGACCACCTCACAACGGACAATCATGACGCCAGGGCCAGTCGAGGCCGAGCCTAGTGTTCTCCGCGTGATGGGGTCACCCATTTTGGGACAATTCGATCCAGAATTCACAGACATCATGAACGAAACAATGGAAATGCTTCGGAAATTGTTTCAGACATCCAATCATTGGGCATTCCCTATAGATGGAACTTCCCGGGCGGGCATCGAGGCCGTTTTGTGTAGCATAATTGAACCAGGAGATCGGGTGCTTATACCCATTTATGGACGATTCGGGCACTTGCTCACGGAGATTGCGGAAAGGTACGGCGCAGATGTGATAACGATGGAAACGCGCTGGGGAAGTGTCTTTGAACCGCAGGACGTCATTGCCGAAATCGAGCGAGTTCAGCCCAAAATCGTAGCAATGGTTCACGGCGAAACATCCACTGGCTGTGTTCAGCCCTTGAAAGAAATCGGAGAAGCTTGCCGCCGGATGGATGTGCTGTTTGTCGTTGATGCTGTCGCTTCGATCGGCGGGACAGAAGTGAAGGTAGACGATTGGTATATCGACGCCTGTATTGGCGGCACACAAAAATGCTTGTCGGTCCCATCTGGAATGGCTCCGATCACGTTTAATTCTCGTATAGAAGCACTCTTGCTCCAACGGAAAAAGATTGAGCGTGGACTCGCTGATCCCTCTGCTCTGAAATCTGCTCAAACCCGAACGATCCGTAGCAACTATTTTGACTTGAGCCAGCTCATGGATTACTGGGGACCCGCACGGCTGAACCACCATACGGAGGCGACAACGATGCTGTACGCCTTGCGCGAAGGAGTGCGCATCGCCCTCACGGAAGGTCTGGAGGCGAGATTTGCCAGACATCGCTTGCATGAACAAGCCTTGGTCGCTGGTGTGTTGGCGATGGGATTGCAGCTCTATGGCGATCCGGCTTGCAAGCTTCCCGTCGTGACCTGTATTAAAATTCCTGACGGGCTCAACGGAGAGTCAGTCCGTGCTATGCTGCTCGAAGATTTTCATATTGAAATTGCCAGTTCCTTTGGGCCGCTAAAAGGAACAATCTGGCGGATTGGCACAATGGGCTACAGCTGCCGGAAGAAAAACATTTTGCATGTACTAGGGGCGTTGGAAGCCGTTCTCATTCGGCATGGAGCCCGTGTACACGCTGGGCGCGCTGTTCAGGCTGCATTGGATATCTTCGATCAGGAAAAAGGACAAAACAGTTAGCCCCTCTTAAGCAGAAAAAGCCTTTGTCATCCCCACTCACTCAGGGGGCGACAAGGGCTTTTGTTCCTGCTTCACACGTGCTAATAAATCGACGATGTGCACGGCTTCCATCTTTCCTTCTAGTCCTGCTCGCTGAATGCCTGCTTTCATTTGCAACAGACAGCCCGGATTCGAGGTCACAAGAACGTCTGCTTGGGTAGCCGCTACATGCCCCATTTTTTCGTCTAAAAGACTCCCGGCCATCTCAGGCTGCACCAGATTGTAAATACCCGCAGAACCGCAGCAGCGATCTCCTTCGCGTAGCTGTACGTATGTAGCACCCGGAATGGCTTGCAAGAGGCTCACTGGCTCTTTGGTCACCTTCATCCCGTTGCGCAGGTGACAGGAGGATTGATAGGTGATTCGTTGTGGCAATGACTGCCATTCTTTTGGCTCAACGAGGCGTGTAAGTACCTCGCTAATATCCTTTACTCGTGAAGCGAACCATTGTGCTTTCTCCTGCCACTCGGCATCTTTTGCCAGCAAGTGGTCGTATTCTAGAAGCATCGCCCCGCAACCACCTGCATTGGATACAATGAAATCCACGTCAGCCTTGTGAAAAGCAGCTACATTTTTTCGCGCCAGATGGCGAGCCTGTTCACGTTCACCGCTATGTGCATGGAGAGCGCCGCAGCAAACCTGGTCTGGAGCGATAATGACCTCACAGCCTGCCTCACTCAAAAGCCGAACGGTGTTGCGATTCGTCTCATTGAACAGGACATCCATGATGCAGCCGTGAAACATCCCGACACGATACTTGCGCTCTCCAACGGCCGGAATGACAGTGCCGCCAAAGTAGTCCACAATGCCTTTACTGCTTGCTTCTGGCATAATCGCTTCCATTTCCCGCATTTGCTTTGGCAGGATGGACAGCACCCCCAGCTTGCGAACGGCTTTTTGCACACCTGAGCGCTGATAGAAGCGCAGGAGTCCGCCGAGCTGGTACATGCGCTTCTGATGAGGAAACAGGTGGAAAAACGCGAGCTTGCGGACGGCTTTGACCCACCATGGATGCTCCTGCGCCTCTTCGATCGCTTCTCGCGTCTGCTCGATCAGCTGACCGTACGGCACACCTGCTGGACATACCGGCTCACATGCCCGGCAGCCTAGACACAGATTCATTTGATCGACGAAATCTTTGTCCGGCTCCATGACACTGTCTGCTACGGCTTTCATCAAGGCGATGCGACCACGTGGAGAAGCCGCCTCATAGCCAGTTTCCCGAAAGGTCGGACAGGCTGGCTGACAGAAGCCACAGCGCATACAGTTGGACAGTTCATCGTAATCGAGCTTCTTTACCAAGGCTTCTTTAAGCACGCTGGACCACCACTCTGTTCCGGGACTGTTTCGCAAACATTTTGTCAGGGTTCAGGAGATTGTGAGGATCGAAAGCGTGCTTGATGCCTTTCATGATCTCCATACCTGCGGCCCCTACTTTCCACTCCAAATACGGTGCCTTGACGATCCCTACGCCATGCTCTCCCGTAATCGTACCGCCCAAATCCATTGCCGCCGCGAAAATTTCCTCGAAGGCATGCTCGACACGCTCGATCTCTTCCGTGTTGCGAGCGTCTGTCATGCAGGTCGGATGCAAATTGCCGTCACCTGCATGACCAAAGGTGCAAATATGCAGCCCGTAACGCTCTGTAATCTCTTGGATCGCGGCGACCATGGGCGCAATCGCGGCACGAGGAACGGTTGCGTCCTCCAATATGGTCGTTGGACGCATCCGGGACAATGCGGCGAGCGCACTGCGTCTGGCAGTCATCACCTCATCAGCTTCCTCCGCTGTCGTCGCTACCTTGATTTGCACGGCTGCATTCTTCTTGCAAATAGCAGCGATCTGCTCCATATCTCGATCAACCGTCTGTGGCTCTCCGTCCTGACCGATCAGGAGGATCGCCGCCACATCTGTTGGAAGCCCGATCTGTTTGAAATCCTCGACAACACGGATCGTACCCTGGTCGAGAAATTCCAGCGTTCCAGGAATAATACGGTTGGCAATAATATCGGAAACAGACCTCGCCGCCTGTGCCATATCTGCGAACATCGCGAGCATAACTCGCTGTGTCTGTGGCTTCGGAATCAGCTTGAGAATAGCCTCGGTAATGATCGCCAATGTACCCTCGCTACCAACCAAAAGCTTGGTCAGATCATAGCCCGCTACATCCTTCATCAGCTTGCCTCCGGTACGGATGATCTCTCCGTTCGGCAACACAGCCTCAAGCCCCAGCACGTAATCCTTGGTGGTTCCGTACTTCAACCCGCGCAGTCCACCCGAATTGAGCGCAATATTCCCACCAATCGTGGAGATGACCATGCTGCCTGGATCTGGTGGATAAAACAAACCGAGTGCCTCTACCGCCTGATGGATGTCGACTGTTCGAACCCCCGGCTGCACGGTAATCGTCAAATTTTGCTCGTCAATCTCTACGATCTGTTTCATCCGGCTCAACACCAAAACAATTCCGCCACCGACTGGTATCGTGCCTCCGCATAGATTGGAGCCTGCGCCACGCGTCACGATCGGGATGTGATGTCGTGCAGCGACTCGCATGACCTGTTGGATTTCGGCTGTGCTCTTCGGCATGACGACCACATCCGGTAATGCTTGCTGCATCGGCGTCGCGTCATACGAATAGGCTACTAATGCTTCCTGTTTGTCGAGACAGTTTTTCGCTCCGACGATGGCACACAGCTCTTCGCGAATGGATGCTGGCAACATGGAATCTCTCCACCCTTTCCCAAAGTCTTAGTCCAACTGCTGAATGGCTTCCCTGATTCTTCCTGTCCATTGACTGAAAATTCGCTCCCATTATCACCCTTATTATATGAAGTAAAATTACACAATTCAACCAATCATAAGTAAATTTCATTTCATGATTAAGAGCCACTGATTCCGTCTCCAAACACAAACAAGCCGAACCTCTTTCACAAAGGCTCGGCTTGTCTTCTTATGTAAGGATCGTATTACGCAAACAAACTGATCAAGTTCCCATCCGGGTCTTTCACAATGGCATATGGCTGGCCCCAGAACGCATCCCACGGCTCACGGTGACTCTCGTAGCCATGGGAAATGATTTTCGTATACAACGCATCAAGCGCCTCCGCATTCTCACACAAAAATGCCAGCTCAATCCGATGCCCGACAGGTGCTTCCCATCCTCCATACACACCCTTGGCAACTTCTATTGTATCAAAGGCCAGACGAACACCGTCCTGCGCTACCTCCATATGCGGCTCTTCATTTGCTCCCTCAGGAATATCGAAACCGAGTACCCGATAGAAATCCAACGCTTTTTTCATATCCTGTACGACAATCCCTACCATATCAAGCTTGATTCCCACATCATTCACTCCTATTCGCTCATGATTTCTTGCTGGACGCGCTTGGGTAGTTTTTGGAGCACCGTTTCGTACGCATGCTCGATCATCCTTTCCCATAAGCCTTCGGGAATATCAGCGTCCAGGTAGACAGAATTCCAATGGGACTTGTTCATGTGATAGCCAGGTACGATCCCTTCGTAGGTCTCGCGCAATTCCTCTGCGCGCATCGGATCGCATTTCAAGGTGAGGATGCGAACACCTTTGGAATCGCCTCCAATCATGGCAAAAATTTTGCCTCCGACATGGTAGCGATCGCATTCCCAATCCATCTGATAGTCATGGGTGACACCGGGCTGCTTCCGACAGTATGCATCTAATGTTTGTTCGTTCACATGAATTCACCATCCTTTCTTTAAGATAACGGGGCTCAGCAAAAGAAGATTGTAAAAAACGGACAACCTTTAAAGACTATCGATTCGCACGATCTGGCGAGATCATTTTACTTGGAGCTACACCGTAAAAAGTGTGAAAGCTCTTGATCAAATGCGACTGATCATAATAGCCACTCTGGAGGGCTGCATCCGTAAACGAAGTGCGTATTCCCTTCGCCAGCATTTGCAACAGTCCTTGAAATTGAATGATTCGGCCCAGTTCCTTCGGGCTCATACCCAATTGTTGTTGAAACGTCCTGCGCAAGGTTCTCTCGCTATAATTCACTTTCTCGGCGAGTGCTGCCATGGAAAGATTTCCTCTGTATTCATATAAATAGTTCATGCTGGTCAATAGCAACGGGTCTGCTGGATCATCCATCCACAATCGTTTGATTAGCTCCCGCTCCAACAAAGCGATCCGCTCCGCCGTATTGGAAGCTTCGAGCAAGGCTTCTGTCACCTCATCCGCCTCTTTACCCCAGATGTCTTCCAGATTGGGATGATGTCCGTTGATTATAGCGACGGGGTAGCGCAAAAAGCGAGCTGCTCCCTCCGCGTAAAATCGGATGCCAATCATGGATTGTGGTTCAGTCAATGGGATTACCTCATACGTCCTCATCAATCCCGTTAGAAATGCCCCCTTCTGATAGGAAGTGGCACCGAGATTGAAAATGATATCGACGCATCCATCGGGTATGACTCGGCTTGCAGGTGCTATCCCTTTACCGTCGTACTCTGAGGTCCAGTAGCAGGCGATCTCGTTCACCAGACATTTGCTGGGCATGTACTCTTGATAATGATAGGCATGTTGGGCGCTCGCTCGTTGCAGAGTCGGAGGTTGCACCGGACGGAATTGCCGCATGATTTTCGCCATCCTTCTCCTATGATTAGAACATATATTCCCCCACAATCCTTTAACTCCTTCTTACGTCCTTGGCATTTTTTGAAAAACGTCCCTTGTCAAAATAAAAACGGTCGCGAACACTTCTGCATATGCTGGGACGAATGGATTTTTCGTAAAGTGAGGTGCATGATGTGATCTCCTCCTCCAAGTGGAGCCTTCATCAGTTCTTTTCAAAAAGTCCTTACATTCGTCCTTACCTGCCGCCTACTGCTTTATATCAGCCCGCAAGCTTGGACTCGTATTTAGCGAAGTATTCTACCGTCTATATCAAACCGACGAGAACCCATATGGGGAAAGGCATTATTCGTGTCTGGAAAACAGATCGTGGGAACTATCAATTTGTGAAGGAGCGCGGAGAGCCTGTGCAAGCAAACTCTTTAGCTGACTTGAAGCAGCAGCTTGCCGCGCAGTGCACAGAAAAAAATTATGTCATACAAAAAGGGCTGGATTTAGCTGAAATCGACGCTCGTCCCTTTGATATTCGCGTCATGATGATGCGCAATGGCTTGGGCAAATGGCAATATGCCGGCATGCTAGCCAAGGTAGCCGGTGCCGACAGTATTATTACCAATGTCGCTCGCGGCGGCGGATATGCCGTCACTGTCCCGCATGCCTTGAAAAAGTCTGGAGCTGTCACACCCGACAAGATAAAAGGGATCGTCTCTTTGTTGATCCAAGTCAGTCACCGTGTATGTGCCCACTTTAATAAATATCGGCACAGTGCGCAAATCGGCGTCGATTTTGCTATTGATAAAGCTGGAAACCTCTCCATTATTGAGGTCAATTACGACTTTCCATCCCACGGGCTGTTTGCCAAGCTCAAAGACAAGACCTATTATCATACGATTAAAAGACTTCACTATCAGTATAAAAACCGCGTGAAACGAAAACGGAGGAAGGCATAATCGCCCTCCTCTGTTTGTCTGATTCCTGAATATGTCTTATTCGTGTGCCAATGCCGTTCCTTTTGTCTCCAGCATAGAGGTGCAGTTCGGGCAGCGCGTAGCCTTGATCGGAATCGCGGAGATGCAATGCGGGCACTCTTTGGTCGTTACAGGCGCTTGCTCCACTTCTTGCTTGCGTTTGAAACGGTTGAGCTGCTTGATGACGATAAAAATAGAAAAGGCAATAATGACAAAATCAATCACAGAATTGAGGAACAACCCGTAGTTCAGCGTCGCAGCATGTGCTGCTTTTGCTTCGGCGAATGTCTTATAAGGAACTCCGCTCAAATTGATGAACAAGCCGGAGAAATCCACCTTGCCCAGAAGCAATCCGATCAGGGGAGTAATGATGTCATTAACAAGCGAGGTTACAATTTTCCCGAAAGCCCCACCGATCACGACCCCGACAGCGAGATCCATCACATTTCCTTTTAACGCAAACTCTTTAAACTCTTTTAACATAATGACTTCCTCCTTACTCACCTAAAACATTTTGTAAAAAATGGCTGACAAAACGTTCATGCTCAACCTCCAGGCATACGTCCACATTCGGCGGCTGCGCTGGATGTTCCCGTCTGTCTCCAATCGTACGGGCATCACTGGCTCCCCCGGATGTATCTACCGCAACATGCATCGGGACTGACTTCACAAACGTTGGATCAATGACGACACCGACAGCCAACGGATCATGCAGACCGCAGCCGCGCAAATTGCCCACTGTTGCGTAGGCATCCATGTACACCTCACACATATCCGCGAAAAAATGACTTAAGCGTGTATCCTTCGCCCTCCATTCCTGCAAGTGTTCGCGGGTAAGCAGCGTTTGCATCGTCACATCCAGGCCTACGAGCGTCACAGGAATACCAGACTGGAAGATGTACGCTGCGGCTTCCGGATCGGCGCAAATATTCGCCTCCGCTACTGGCGTGCGATTCCCCGGCACTGTTACAGCTCCTCCCATCACGACCACGCGTTTGACAAGGGATACGATTTCTGGAGCAGCCATAATCGCCCGCGCCAAATTGGCCATGCTCCCGACGGTCACGAGTGTCACTTCGTGAGGATTTTCCTTTATCGTAGAGATGAGAAATTGTGTGGCACTCTGTGGCTGAGCCTTTGTCGATGGATCTGGAAGGACGACATTGCCTAGCCCGTTTTCACCGTGGAACAGCCTTGCTTTTCCAGTAAGGTCGCGAACAATCGGCTTCGATGCCCCCTGATAGACAGGAATCTCAGGCGCACCCAGCAGCTCGAGCACCTGTAAGGTATTGCGTGTTGCTTCCTCCACCGTGATATTGCCAAAAGTCGTGGTAATTCCACACACTTCAAGCGCAGGCGAGTGAACGGCATAAGCAATCGCCATCGCATCATCAATCCCGGTATCTACATCCAAAATGATTTTTTCCATGCGCTTATACCCCTCCCTGATCCAAAACGGTTTGCAAAAAGCGCTCTGCCTCTGCCATCTCAACCTCAACACATACGACCGTATCGGTTCCTACACTCGGTTTTGCCCGTAAATCCGCTAAAATGGCACCGCGTGATAATTCGCTTTTGCACTCGACTGAGAGCTTCATCTGCTCCGTCCGTATCTTATCAGGCGAGAGAGCCGCGAGCATCGCTACCCATGCATGGAGCGCACCACCAGAAACGGCGAATGGCACGTCAGACATCGTCGTTCTATCGATCAGGCCAACTGCTTGTGCGAGACTCCCCAGCGTATGTACTTGCTCTTCCTTCAAACGAAACGAGCTGGTTGTATCTAATGGAACAAGCACAAGTGGCAAGCGGGCTGACAAAACGAGCGCAGCTGCTTCTGGATCACGATACATGTTTGTTTCGGCAATAGTCGTTACGTCTCCTGGTACGCGTATCGCTCCACCCTGCACAACGATTCTCGTAAATTTACGCGCCAACAGTGGATCACGCGTGACAGCCAAAGCTAGCGTTGTCAAACGATCAAACGTCACGAGCGTCAAGTCACTTTCCTCATCCTGCTTCGCTTCTGCAAGGAGCCGTACCCCTTCCGAGGTGGTCGTCTCTATCGTTCCTGAGAAAAGGGGCTGCTTGGCACCTGTAACAATTGGAATTTCATAGCCTGGCTGTGCAAAATCAATCAGCTTGCTAGCCAAACTTGACTGCGTGTCACTGCAAATGATTCCTGCCACTTGAACATCAGGCGACCGCAAAGCATACAGCAAGGCCAGCCCTTGACCAAATCCACCGCAAAACTCAATAATCAACCGGTGTTTTTTTGCCACAATCTCATCTCCCGCTTCTCGCTATTTCCATTTGTCAAAACCGCTTTTCCTATGCTATCCAAATCAAGAGCAACCGTCAAATATCCAAATGCTCATCTCTACCTTCTCTTCTCTTGCATCGAGCCGTTAACTATTTTACACTTATTCATAACTTCGACAGAAATCGCCATCACGAAAGACTAATGCCCCATGCCATGCAAAAGGAGTATAACGGTCATGCTTTCGTTGAACCACCCAACCATGGATGCTATTTCTCTCACGAAAAACCAACTGATCCAAGCGATTGTGCAGCACCGAACGAAGCCCTATCTGCCTATTTGGGGAGAACTGTTTACAGCTTTGCGGGAAATCCAAAAGGCTGGCCAGCATTCCCAGAAAAATATACACGTCTATTCCATCGAGCCGACAGGCCACCTCTGGTATTTGTACCTGGAGAATGTTTTTTCTGTCGATCTGCCTGGGATGGGCATTACGATTTCACTCACACAGGAGCAACTGATTGATGCCTTGCTAAAAGGAAGCTTTCAACCTACCCTATCGATAACAGAGCCGTCATGAGAAACGGCTTTTTTTGATGCATTTTGAACAAAAAAAAGCCCCAAGATCAATTCTTGGGAGAGAGTAGTACGTTATATTCACGTGAATAAGCTTATTTTATATCCCACTACTCACTCATTCCAGCTGTACATTCAGGTAATTGTACCTATTATATCCTATGAGTAAAAAAAAGAGGCGGCCCTTCTGCACAGATTGGGTGCCGCCATCCCGAACTTCCCCAAGTTCGTTCATATTCGAATTGTACTATGAAACAGTCCTATCGAAAAGTGTCAGGTTTTGTTTTCCTGTGAATTATTACAAACCCCTGACGCCTGCTTAAGGCCATCAGGGATCATTCTATTTGCTATCGTTATTGAGCACATCAGCAGCTCTTGGTCCAAAAATGATATACAAATAGACATATTGGCTGACGCTAACTCGAGGAAAGACGAACGCAACACTGGTCTTGCCCTCTTGTTGTCTGACAAAATAACGCAATTTGCTTGTTTTGATCCTTTGCACAATGCGTGTCGCTTCTCGCCATGGTACGGAAAATTGAACGCTTTTTTCCATCAGCCCCAACACCTCTCACGGCTAGTATGCCCCGGATTGGTAAAATTACACACTCACTCATACCGTAGTGCGTCAATGGGTTTGAGCTGTGCTGCTTTTCGCGCCGGATACACACCGAAAATGACACCAACCAATGTAGAGCTCAAAAACGCATACATGATCGGCGACAGACTAATCGAGGTTGCCATCTGACCGAGCTTGCTAACCAAAAACGCAGCCCCAACCCCTAAGGCAATGCCAATTACCCCGCCAATCAGACTAAGCGTAACGGCTTCGATCAAAAACTGGCGGAGAATATCACCCCGCTTGGCTCCAATCGCCTTGCGAATTCCGATCTCCCTTGTCCGCTCCGTGACAGATACAAGCATGATGTTCATCACGCCGATCCCGCCAACAATCAGCGAGATCGCGGCAATACCAGATAAAAGCGCGGTCATCGAGCTGGATACGGACTGTGCTGTACTTAAAATGTCTGACTGGGACGTGATGCGGAAATCATCGGCAGCTTGTGGCCGTAGTTTGTGATTGGCACGAAGGGCTTGCTGAATATCTTGTTGCGCCTTCTCCATCAAGTCCGACGACGCTGCCGAGACGTAGATCGAGCCCACGTTTTTGCCTCCGGTCAACCTGTTCATCGCAGTGGTAATCGGAATGATGATCCGATCATCGTTGTTTGTCATGCCTGAGCTTCCCTGGCTCTGCAATACGCCGATGATCGTAAACGGAATCCGGTTGATCTGAACGGTTTGCCCTACTGGATTTGCTCCTTTAAACAGGTTGCTAACCACCTCTGTCCCCACTACAGCCACGTTGTATTGCATCTTCACTTCAAAGTTGCTAAAGAAGCGCCCTTGTCCCACCTCTACATTTCTCACCTGGGGGAAATCGGCTGACGTCCCCTCGAGCATACTGGAATAGTTATTGCTTCCCCAGACAATCTGCCCCCGTGCATTGACGCTGGGAGCCACACCCGAAATGGACTCTTTTTGCATCAGGGTTTCTGCATCTGCCATCGTCAACGTATTCAAAGAGCCAGCCCCAAGGCTTACCCTGCCTTGTGTCGCCTGACCAGGTGTGACAATCAACAGGTTGCTCCCTAAACCATTGATCTGCGACGCAACAGACGTGGAAGTCCCTTCGCCGATCGCCACCATCGCAATAACAGCAGCCACACCGATGATAATTCCCAGCATCGTGAGAACGGAGCGCAAGCCATTTGCCCTGATGCTGCGAAAGGAAATGCGTACACATTCAAGAAAGCTCATCTGCTCTACCCTCCATCGACGCCCTCCTGCGATCCTCCACCACTTCATCCGCGATGATTTGCCCATCACGAAACCGGACGATCCTCTTGGCATACTCCGCAATATCAGGTTCATGTGTCACCAAAATAACCGTTTTGCCCGCATCGTTCAGCTTTTGAAAAATACCCATGATCTCTTCACTCGTCTTTGTGTCAAGCGCTCCTGTCGGCTCATCTGCCAGCAGAATGACGGGATCATTGACGAGAGCTCGCGCGATCGACACCCGTTGCTGTTGTCCACCTGACAGCTCATTGGGCTTGTTGTTCAATCGCTCTGCCAGTCCGACACTCGTTAATGCCCGGATGGCTTTTTCTCTTCGTTCCCGTGCAGGCGCGCCTCCATATAAAAGGGGCAGCTCTACATTTTCAACTGCGGTCGTACGTGGCAACAGGTTGAAATTTTGAAAAACAAATCCGATTTTCTGATTGCGGATGACTGCTAATTCATCATCATGTGCTAGTGATACAGGATAGCCGTCTAAAAAAAATTCTCCCGAGGTAGGCTTATCCAGGCAGCCAATCACATTCATCATCGAAGACTTGCCTGAACCAGACGGCCCCATGATTGCCACGAAATCCCCTTCCTCAATCGACAAGCTGACACCCCTGAGCGCATAAATCTCCTGGTCCCCGATGACGTACTGTTTTCTCAGCTCTTCTATTTGAATGACCGGTTTCATCTGCCTACCGTCCCCTTATCTGGACGCCGCCCATTCCGCCGAATCCTGGCATACCGCCGCCCATTCGATTTCCATTTTGACTCGTTCCAGACGAGGTCTGTGCATTCATGAGGATGACGACACGCTCTCCTTCGACAAGCCCCTCCGTCACCTCTACCTGATCGGCAGTGAAGTACCCCATTTTAATCGGAACAAATCGATACGGCATATTGTCTCTGCCCACTTTGCCTCCACTGCGGTTATTCGCTTGCTTCGCCTCTGCCTGATTCCCTTCCGCTCCTTCTTCAGCTTGTTGTGCAGTAGCATCCCGTAGCACATACACGCCATCCTTGCCATTTTGCGTTTGCAGCGCTTGCGCAGGTACCACGAGTACATTTTTATGGGTTCCTCGTTCGATCGCGACGTTCATCGTCATCCCGATCTTCAATTTGTTATCCTGATTTGCCACAGACAAAAGCACATCGTAAGTGGTGACTCCAGCGTCCGTTTTCGCTTCTGGATAGATCAGCTTTACTTTTCCACGAAACGTCTCGTCCGCATAAGAACTCGTCGTAAACGTCACAGGCAAGCCTTCCTGCACTTTTCCGATATCACTCTGGCTAATTTGTGCCACTACCTCTAAATCTCCGCTATTCGAATTATCCATGATAATGAAATCATTGCCGGGTATTTCGCCTACATTGCCGTTTACCTGGACGATCACTCCATCCATCGGCGCTTTCAAGGTGACTGCCCTCCATGCCTTTTGTGCCTGTTGCAGCCCCGCTTTTGCCTGTTCTACCGCTGCTTTGGCCGATAACACTGTGGCAGCATCTGGGCCTTCATTCGCCTCCTGTAACGCTTCTTGCGCTGTTTGATACGCAGCCAGTGCTTGCTCTACCTTCACACCTGCCAACCCTGTCGTCTGTCCGGCTGTCAATACGGCTGAGTTGTAATCGCGCTGGGCTTGGTCCAACGAGGCCTGGGCACTGTCGAATTCACTCTTGGCAATCGCACCTGCCGCGAACAAGGTTTGCTGGGAAGTGTACGTCTTCTGGGCACTCGCCAGGCTTGCCTTTGCCTTCTCTACGTCATTTGCCGCTTTTTTCCCGTCAATGTTTTGCTTTGCGAGCTCCCATTCGTTCTTGGTCTGATTGACGGCGGCTTGCAAAGAAGTGATTTCTGCGGGACTCTTGCGCTTTTGTGCCTCCTCTAGCTTGGCTTGCGCCGATAAAAGATTTGCTTCCGCATTCGTCACCTGGATTCTCGCTACGGAATCGTCCATCGTCGCCAGAACTTGCCCTGCCTTTACCGCATCACCAACGCCTACCTGAATAGTAGAAATCGCATCCTTGGCTTCTTCTGCATCTGCAAACGAGAGAGACGAGCGTTTGGAAGCCTGGACAGTGCCTGATGCCTGCACGACTTCTGAGATGTCTCCCCTTTTTACCGTCTCCACTTGAAAAGCGGCCTGCGCCGATTGTGCGGTAAAAAACGACTGATAGCTGAAGATACCGCCTGAAACAATCACGGCCCCGACAGCCAAAGCCCCAACGATCCATCTTTTCTTGTTGCTTCCTGCCTTCGAAAACAACTCTCTCTTTTTCTCCTTGTGAGTCACGCTCAGTCCTCCTACTGTCTGCTTGATTGAAGACTTGTCTTTATGGTTGCGACCACTATACGGAACGAATACGTCAGGGAAAAGTCAGATGAAAACACAAAAAAAACGACCAGATAACCAGGTCGTTTTATGATCATCATGCATGAATTATTTGCGCAAAATCAACGTGAAGGTGCTGCCTGACGCCGTACTCTCCGTCAGAATCAACATACCTCCTAACGCTTGGGCAATCATTCTGCTAAAAGACAAACCAAGCCCCAGCCCACGGACGATGTGCTTCTTGTCCTCGCCTCGGTAGAATCGCTCGAAAATTAAAGACTGTTCTTCTATTGGTATCCCGCATCCATTGTCCTTTACGTCAATGCGAATCTCCTCTGCTGATGCAGATAGTGACACGACGATCCGCCCCTCCGATTCCATCGCTTGTGCTGCATTGTTTAGGAGATTGTACATGATTTGCTGTACACGCAGCGGGTCGGTATCTATCATGATCGGATCAGAGGTACTTTCGATATGCAGGCTGAGCTTCTCTTCTTCTTGCAAAATTCTCCATTGATGCGTAATTTCCCGGATCAGCTCCTGCATGTTTTGAGGTTGCCTGCGAATGCGAATATCACCGACTGCAAAAGAGTTAAAATCGAGCAAATCCTCTACCATCTTTATCAGACGTGTCGTTTCCTTCGTGCAAATATCCAAAAACTCCTTGGCTTCCTCACCGCTCACAATCTCTTCCCTCACGGCTTGCACCAGCCCACTGATGGACGTAATAGGTGTTTTGAGTTCGTGGGTTACCCCTGCCAACAATTCGGTACGCATCATCTCCAGCTGCTTCAATCGCTCTGCCATTTCTTCAAAGGAATGGATCAGTTCATACACTTCTTGTTCGCGCTTGTTTTTATCCAATTGAATCTCGTAGTTTCCCATTACGATTTGTTTGGCAGCGTCTGCCACATCCTTAATCGGCTGAGACAGCTTTTTCGTCAGCAAATAAATGACGAGCCAGCCTAGCAAACCGAGACCTAGAAGCATGAACACAAGCAACTGGAATTCGGTCATACTGCGTATCAGCTGTTTTTGTGGGGTGAACAGCATGACCCATCCGACCACTCTCTCATCAACCTTAATGCTTTCCTTCACGAAAAGCACTTCGTCTCCCCGCGCAAGCTCAAACTGTGTCAGGCTGTCATCCGCCTCCACCAGATCAGGCGCGAGGCGCTTCAGTTCACCAGAAAAAGGACCGGGTACGCCAAATACTGGTTGTTTGTGCTCATCCAGGATCATCATCATTGGTTTGTAATTGACTCCGAGTGACTCCTGGCGACTGTCCACAATACGAAACAAGAACGGAGCCATTTTAACCTTGCCTTCCATATCAACGACCCGATCCGCTACTTCTGCTGCCATCAGTCTCATAAAATCAAGGCGTTTTTGAGTCTCGCTATAAGAAATCCAGTAGCTGGATGCAATCCCGATCACGAAAAGGCCGATACACAAAATGATCAAGTATCGCGTCGTCCAATAGCGAAACAAAGAGGTGCGTTTTTTCTCACTCATATACGCACAGCTTGTAGCCCAAGCCACGATAAGTACGGATTTCCCCTTCGGATGTCGGCCAATTCTCCAAAGATCGCCGGATGCGCTTGATCGCGAGGTCTACTGCGCGATCACTTCCTTCGTAATCCATCCCCCACACCTGCTCGATGAGCTGTTCTCTGGTGAACGTCTGGTTTTTGTACTGGGCCAAAAATAGAAACAGGCACAAGTCCTTTGGCGTAAACGCAAGTTCAATGCCGTGCAGCATCACAGAATATGCCTTGAAGTCGACTTTCAGACTGCCAAACTGCTTCACATGATTGCCTTCTATCAATTGTTTCGAGCGACGTAATACTGCATGTACGCGAGCGACCACTTCGTCGGCAATAAAGGGCTTGGTGATATAGTCATCGGCGCCTTTGTTCAAGCCCGCCAGCTTGTTATCGATTTGTCCCAACGCTGTCAGCATGATGACAGGACACGAGCTTTTCGCCCGAATATATTCGAGAATACTCCATCCGCTTCGTCCAGGCAGCATCACATCCAGCAAAACGAGCGCAGGACTGTGTGAATCAAACTTCCGTTCTGCTTCCTCGCCGTTAAATGCCTGTTCAACCCGAAAGTTATTTTTTTCCAAGTACGCCTTCAATACCCGAGAGATGGGTAGTTCGTCTTCCACGATTAAGATATTATGCATGCTCGTACTCTCCCCTCTGCTCGGACTCATCCTCTCTTTAGCGTAGGACATGAATATGTCAAGCAGATGTCTGGAAGGAAGCATACTTTGTAAGTAAAATAAAGAGACGTGAATGCAAATAGGGAGGTTTTTCTCATGAAACGCTTAAGTACGGAAGAAAAAAACGGTTTGTATAAAGCCATCAGCAATCGTCGCGATATTCGTACCTTTCGCCAAGACCCTGTCTCCCCGGATAAGCTCGCCATGATCTTGGCCGCTGCCCACCATGCTCCTTCTGTCGGATTCATGCAGCCTTGGAATTTTGTCCTGGTGGAAGATGACGCAACCAAGCAAGCTCTGGCAGAATGTGCGGATAAAGAACGCCGGGCGCTTGCCATCCACTACGAAGGAACAGGACGAGAGTCGACCTTTTTGGAGTTGAAAATTCAAGGGATCAAGGAAGCGCCTGTCACCATCTGTGTCACTTGTGATCCTACACGTGGCGGAGACCATGTACTCGGACGCAATTCCATCCCGGAAACAGATATTATGTCGGTCAGCTGTGCAATCCAAAACATGTGGCTGGCTGCCTACGCAGAAGATTTGGCGATGGGCTGGGTCAGTTTTTACAAGAAGGCCGACGTGCGTCGTATCCTGAACATACCGCCGCATATCGATCCTGTCGCATTGCTATCGATTGGCTACACAGATCATTATCCCGAACGTCCACTCTTGGAGCTGCACCAATGGAGACAACGCGAGGATCTGCAACAGTTGATTTATCGGGAGCAGTGGGGAAATAAGGCTTAAGCCTTGACCCTATACGAAAGAAAGGGCGCTGCAACTGCGGCACCCTTTTTTACAAAAAAAAGACCGCCTGATAAACAGGCAGTCAAGAGAAATAGAGGGGGTAGTACGTGATTCACGGTATCTTCCTGACGTGCCCAGGCACGAGGAAGGTTTCACAATTGACGTGACTCACGAACATCGAACTAGCAAAATGGGAAATTTCACCTGACACGGAGCCCTTCCTCTCTGCCCGAATATACCTAGCGAATCGATTTATATGCGTGGACGCGTCCGGTTTGTCGGAATGGCCGCAAGCGGATCATCCGGCCAGTAGTGCTTGGGATAACGTCCCTTTAAATCTTTTTTCACCTCAAAATACGCATGCGCCCAAAAGCTCGCCAAGTCCTGTGTCACTTGTACCGGACGATGTGCTGGCGAAAGCAGGTGCAATGTCAGTGGCACTCTGCCTCTGCCTATTCTCGGGGAGTCTTGCCAACCAAACAACTCCTGTAGCCGGACGGAGAGCACCGGTGCCGCTGGATCGCTGTAATCGACAGGAATTTTGGAACCGCTCGGGACGATCACATGAGTCGGAGCGTGCTCGTCTAGCTGTCTGCGCTGCTCCCATGAGAGCATACTCTCTAGCAACGTCGTCACCGACAGCGACTGTAGGTCTTCCTTTCTTTTGAAACCATACACATGGGGAGCGAGCCATTCCTCCAAGGAAGCAAGCAGTGCCTCATCTTCCCCATTCGGCCAGCCTTCCTCCAAACGATGCATAAAAATCAAGCGCTCCTTATACTGTCTCGCCTGCCGATTCCACGGCAAAATCTCCAGGCCTTCTCCTTTTATTCCGTCCAAAAACGCTGTTAACACCTCATCTGGAGAAGACTCCGCAGGCATATCCGCCAACAGGATCGCTCCCAACCGCTTTTGCTTGCGGCTGCGAACTGCCCCTGCTGTATGCTCCCACCATACGTTCATTCGTTCCGTAATCTGCAACGCACAATCCTTCAACAGCTCGCTTTCTTCCACGCTAGCCGCCAGTAATATCCGACTATCTGCACCTTGATCATCGAGTTCTGCTGCCACAATATACGGCGAAGCCGCCAGTGGTTGCTGCACGGAAAAAGCCGCCCCACGCCCATTGCGAAGCAAATAACGTCCATCCGCCCTTCGCTGGGCAATCCGGTCCGGGTAGGCAAACGCCAGCAGTCTTCCCGTCGCTTCTGTACGAGTGGAAGTGCCAGCAGACTGGTTGTTTGCCCATACCCGTTTGAAATGAGCTGCCTCCTTCCAAAGTCTTTGGCATGCTCCTACATCAATCGGGAGCTCTGTTCCACCACTCTGTTTATTTCCTACCCGACGAAGTAGTTCAACACGCGTACGCATATCCGCATCTGTTGACGCTTGGCGCCCCCTCACAATATCTCGTTCTTCCAAGAGAACAGCAAGCTCGCAAGCCAGCTCACCTTCCCCCAGATCATTCGCTTTCTGAATCATGTGACCCACTCTCGGATGCACACCCATACCAGCAAGCGCTCGTCCATGTGCTGTGATCTGCTTCCGCTCATCTAATGCGCCCAGTTGGAACAGCAGCTCTTGAGCCTGTGCCATCGCTGGCTTCGGCGGGGGATTCAGCCAATCCAGCTCGTCCGACGACCCGACTCCCCACAAGGCCAGCTCCAATGCCAGCACAGCCAGATCCGCTTCCATGATTTCAGGTGCCTGCTGTGGTATGAGCATACGATCTTCTTGCTCTGTCCACAGTCGAAAGCAGACCCCGGGTGCAAGACGTCCAGCCCTTCCTCGGCGTTGGTCAGCAGATGCTCTCGATACCTTTGCAGTCTCCAGTCTCGTCATCCCTGTTCGCGGAGAAAAGCGCGGGACTCGTTTTAATCCACTATCAATCACGATGCGCACACCCTCGACAGTCAAGCTTGTCTCGGCAATCGTGGTAGCGAGAACAATTTTGCGTTCTCCTGTTTTCCCAGGCTGGATCGCCTTATCTTGTTCCTCCTGCGACAAATTTCCGTAAAGAGGCGCAATCCGTATGTTCGTGCCCACACCGCTTTGTTCAAGCAACTCTTGCACTCGGTGAATCTCTTTGGCTCCCGGTAAAAAGACGAGCGTATCTCCCTGTTCTTGTCTCAACGCCTGGAGGATCATCTGGACAATCGCTTCTTCCAGACGCCCCTGCATCGGGGATGTCAAAAAGCGCGTCTCCACCGGGAACATCCTGCCTTTACTACTGACAATGGGAGCATTCCCAAGCAAGGCTGACACGGGCTCTGCATCGAGTGTAGCGGACATCACGAGAATTCGCAGGTCCTCTCGAAACAAGCTTTGTGCCTGAAGACTAAGGGCCAGCCCTAAATCCGCGTGCAAATTTCGTTCATGGAACTCATCGAAAATAACAAGACCAACATCAGATAGCTCCGGATCATCCTGTAGCATTCTCGTTAAAATTCCTTCTGTCATCACTTCAATTCGTGTGCCTGGACCTACTCTTGATTCACGCTTGACCCGATATCCGACTGTTTGTCCAACTTCTTCCCCCAGCAAGGTAGCCATGTAGGCAGCGGCTTGACGTGCGGCCAGTCGGCGTGGGACCAGCATCACAATTCGGCGATTATGTAACCAAGCTTCTTCACGCAAGGCCAGTGGTACCCGCGTCGTCTTCCCCGCACCCGGAGCAGCAACCAACACTGCGTTTGTCTCTTCACGCAGCGTGTTTACCAGCTCGGGCAATACTTCATTTATCGGCAATGCATTCATGTTTTCACCTCATACGAGCAATCATCCCTTTTCATCATACACGATATAGGAATATAGGATGAGTGTGGATCGCAGACGAAAATGACTGAATAATCATTCAATAGTATAATGAAGCCATTACTATGGGAGGTGTGCGGTATGATTCACATTCATCACCATGAAGACGTGGCATGTCTGGAAGGGATTGTTCGCGTAGGGGATTGGGAATCGGCAATCTATGTTTATATGACCGATGGCATGCTGGTTGATACGGGCCCGAAAGTACTCGAGCAAGCTCTCATTCACAGGCTTCTGGAAGCCTCGTTTGATTCGGTCGTATTGACGCACAGTCATGAAGACCTTGTCGGTACCACCTCGTGGATTGCCCAGCACAAGCATGTCCCTCTTTTCATTCATGAAAAAGGCGTGAACATTTGCTCCCAAAAAGCACTGTACCCATTCTACCGACAGTTGACTTGGGGGATTCGCGATCCGTTTGTGGCCCACCCTTTGGGTGACGTCCATCACTCTCGTTCCCTCGAATGGAAAGTGATTGATACCCCCGGCCATGCCCATGATCATGTAGTTTTGCTGGACGAAATGAACGGTCGCTTGTTCTGCGGCGATCTTTTTATGGGTGTGAAAACGAAGGTTATTTTACGAGATGAATCAATCCCCACCTCGATGAAGTCCCTTCGAACCGTGCTGGCTTGTGACTTCCAAACAATCTTTTGCGCCCATTCCGGCTATCATCCAGACGGGAAAACACGCTTGCAGCAAAAACTGGAGCATTTGGAGAATCTGTCTGGGGAAATCCTGCGTTTGCATAGCCAAGGGCTTTCTTCCCGCGAAATAAACAAGCAACTGTTTCCTTCTAAACCGCTGATCATCGCGGCTTCTTCTGGCGAGTTTGACTCGCTCTATATCGTCACATCTGTTCTTGCAGAACACCTTCCTTTTCCAACGCCGAATAGTATACTAGAAGGATAATCCTTACAATTCTATTTAAAAAAAGAGGAGCGTATATGAAAGTCATCACTGTATTCCTTGCACTCATTCTGGGTTTATCTGGTATTTATCCTGCGGTTACACATGCTGCACCAAAATTTCATGATGTCGATCCGAAGAAATACGGCTGGGCCATGAATTCGATCTCCTTCATGGTTGATAAGGGGGTTGTTAGCGGTTATCCTGACGGTCGCTTCCAACCCGAAAGATTGGTAGACAAAGCGGAAATGACCGTCATGATCTATCGCCTGTTTGATCAATACAGACCGTACAAAGCTAACAAAAAAACAGATTACAGCAACTATCACATCGAGAAATTTGCTGACGTGCCTAAAAGTCACTGGGCGTACACAGAGATCAGCTCGATCGTCACAAGAGACTGGTGGAACGCTGTCCGATATTCGTCCAATGGCTACTTTTTTTTCCCAGACACGAAACTAAATCGAATTGGTGCGGCAAACGTCCTGCCCGTCTTTATGTTGGAAAACCAAGACATTCCAGCGGCAGAGGTCTTACAAATCCTTTCTGGCATGCGAGATATTCCCATCATCTTGAGTCAGTATTCGCTTGACCCAAACTCACCTGGAAACCTTTTCCAAGAGGATGGTCGGTACAACGAAGATGGGAGAGACCAAACGAACATCCTGTATCCGCTTCTCTTTGGCCAAGATGGCGATGAAATATTGTTTACGGATGACTACAGCGGAATCCTCGGAACCAACCTCGCCCTTTTGCAAAGAACAGGGATCATGACTGCATGGAACGGCAAGTTCGAGGGTGGAGAAATGCTGACTCGCGCCGAAGCTGTCACTATTTTGCACAGATTTTATAACCATTTGAAGCAAACAGGGACACTCCGCCAATACTCTAGCAAGTAAAAAACCTCCATCCCGGAGGTTTTTTTGCGACACTTTATTCTTTGTCGATCGGATTACTCATACGGTCCTCATACGGGTCGAAATAAATTTGTCCATTGGAGCTAATCACGGCGTAATTCACTTCCTCGACACTCAAGCCTTTTTTGCCCACCTGTGAAAGTAGCCACTCGATGGTTAAGCTATGTTGGCGTAAATTGCTCTGGATGATTTGACCATCCATGATCAATTCAATCGGGAATATCTGTCTCTTCCCCATTTTCAGTTTCAAGTCCCCGCGAGTAACAGGTAAAAATTGCGGTTTTCTCAGGACGGATATCTCTCCATTCAACTCCAGCACAGCATATTGAACTTCTTCGATATTAAAAATGTTTCTTTCCCGCAGCTCTTGATTCAGCGTATCCAAAGACAGCTTTTGCTTACGCATGTTATCTTCGAGAATTCTTCCATCCTGGATGACCACCGTCGGCTGGCCCGAAAACCATTTTCGCATTTTCCGGTTTTTCAGGGAGAGAATCATCAACAAATAGGCGATACCACCAAAAGTGAGTAATGTCACGAGCATGTGCGATATTTTGGCCATGTTGTTAAAGGCAAGATTTGCTGTCAGCGCCCCCAAGGTGATCGCCGCGACAAAATCGTGATACGTCATTTGCGCAATCGTCTGCTTGCCCAAGATCCGAGTAATGATCATCATGATGGCAAAAGCCAGCAGTGCTCTCGCAATTACTTCCACAATAGATTCCATGCTCCACCCCGGGGATGACGAAATTTTGCACCATACCCCAATTATAGCCATGTTTATCAATGGAAAACCTATCCTGACCGTTTCGCATACAGACATTTCCTACAAATTCTTCTACAATAGAAAAAAATCATACCCATGGAAAGGAATGAAAATGATATGGCGATCAAAAAGCTGGAGCATGTGGGCTTGATGGTAAAAGACTTGAACGCCTCAGTTGCCTTTTACACCGAAGTAATTGGGATGGAGCTAAAAGGAAAGCTCGCTCATTCCAACGGAGATATTACGCTTGCTTTTCTTGGATTTCCGGGAAGCACTGAGACAGAGCTGGAGCTCATTCATGGATACAGCGATTCCCTTCCGGTAGAGGGCAAAGTCCACCACCTGGCGTTTGCTGTGGACAACCTCGAAGCTGAAATCGACCGTTTGAAGCAACGACATGTAACCTTTATCGATCAGGAAATAACCACCTTGCCGAACGGCTCGCGTTATATGTTCTTCAAAGGTCCGGATGGGGAGTGGCTGGAGCTGTTTGAAAGCACAAGAACGTAGAGGGAAAAGATTCGCCTTTTCCTTCTACGTCCCCTCTTCTATTTTACTTTGATTTCTTTTCTACGTCCCATATACCACTGATGAAATCCTTCCGCCAACTCTATCGGCACATCTGTTACCCCTTTATGACTCACTGGTTTGGCACGATTGACTGTTTTGATCGAAGCAAGCCCTAGCTGCTTTTGCAGGAGGCCTCTTTTGACGTTGACCTCAATAATCTTTTCTCGTTTGGATATATATAAGGTCGTAGTTAGGCTCCCTGTTTGGAACTGAATAAAATGATCATTCAAGGTGTATCGCGTGTTGTAGAATTCAATGACTTCGAAGGCTAGGATGATCAGTGCCAACGCAATGGATATAACCCACCAGGCCTGCTCCCACCCCCAAATATTCGGCTTGAAATAGAAAAGCGCACCTGTGCCTATAAGCCAAATCCAGCTCGATCTGACCAAGCGAACCCATAACGATTTTCTGGGAAGACTCGTCATTTTTTCCGTCACTTCATACGCAGGCAATATTTCTGCGATCATCTCATACGCACGTTTTATTGGTAGAAATGGATAGAGGGAGCTGACATCCTGTTTATCCTTATCCGAATCACTATCCCCGCCAACAACCGTCAGCTTGACTTCGGCGAGACCCAACATGCGCTTTAGCAAGGATTGTTTGATTTTAATCGCTTGCACTCTCTCTTTTGCGATCGAAAAAGTCGTTTCTTCAATGACTCCTTTGGCAATGTAAATCCGGTCGTGATCCGAAGAAATCTCGTATTTTCCGTAACGAATATAAGTCGTAACCATGCCGAATACGATGGACAGGACGAGTAGTCCAACGGCTGTCAGCGTGATCCATATCCACGAGCTCATAATCAGCGAATAAATACCTACTACTTGCTCCTCCACGTCGATATATTCGGTGAGTTTGAAGTACGCCCATATCAGTAGCGTAATCATCCCGAGGAAGCTTAGAGAAGTGAAGGAAGCCTTGATAATCTCTTTTTTCGTTGGTGTAAAGTGTATGACTCGCTCAGGAGTGATATACGGCGTACCGATTTCCTCCGTGGAATCTCCTGCTTTCCCTTCAGCCTCAGGCTCTTTCTCTAATCGCACTGCCTGTTTCGTGTAGGCCTCCAGTCGATCTGCTTCGTTTACAGAAATCACCGCGAATTCCACTCTAGAATCATCGCCAACCATCCCTGTCTCAAACCGGATAGAAGTCACTTTAAAAATCCGGTGCAGCAACGTCGTATGTCGATTGATGTTTTGGATTTTGCTAAAGGGGATCGTTTGCTTTTTCTTCGTAAGAATCCCTTCGTAAAGATGGAAAGCCGTATCATCCAGCCTATACTTATACGAAACCCATTTCATAAGCAGATAGGCCAGCATCCCTCCTACATAGATGTAAAGAACAATTCTCCCGTATGTAATGAATGCGTTTGTCGAGTCATGGTTGAACACAAACAGAATCAACGCAGGAAAAAACAGATGCTTAGCTTGGATGATGAGATCAAAAAGGATCGTTAGTGGATAGTATCGTTTTGCTTCCATCACTACTCCACTTCCTTTAATTTGGCGTAGTGTGCAATCTGTTCTCTCAATTGAGAAGCGACATCCCCCGGCAACCCTGGAATTTCGTGTGAGGAGCCCATTGTTTTAATCGAGATGGTGTACAGCCCGTACTTTCGCAAAATTGGTCCTTGTTTCGTTGAGACTGCTTGAATTTTCGTCATGGGAACAAGGAAATGTTTCTCTGTGATCACCCCGAATTTCATTTGCAGGAAATCTTCATCGATATCATACCGCCAGCTTTTATATAAAAAATACGGCTCGACAAAAGACCAGATCGTCGCGATCACACCAATAACGAGCAATCCGTGCAAACACCATCCAATCCATTCCTTCCAGGGAAAACGATTATCTAGATAATAAAGAACGCCCAAAATTACAAGCCCGATTACAACCGTAATTCCCGCAGTAATAAGCTCTACCTTGAACGCATCCTTGGACAAGCTCTTCTGTGGTGCGCTAATTCGAGAAGGCATATCATCACTCCTGTATGTTTATTCCGCTGTCCATGCTCCCTTTATTTCATACGTAAAACATTCCGTCTGGTTTCTAAGAATGAATCGTCAATTTTTCATGCAGCAAACGAATACTCTAATGCCGTTCGAATCATACTAAATAATGGAGAAAACGGCTTGTAAAAATTATCACATTATAATCATTATAAAAAACTTGACTTACTGAATCATTTATTAAATAATAATCATTGTAAATTATATTCAAGCATGCCTCGTTACGCATGTCCTGAATATGTACTATACAAAAAACATATAAAGGAGCTAACACTATGTCACTCATCGGAACTGAAGTATTGCCTTTTAAAGCACAAGCATTCCAAAAAGGTAAATTCCTCGAAGTAACTGAAGCAAACTTCAAAGGTCAATGGAGCGTAGTTTGCTTCTACCCAGCAGACTTCACTTTCGTTTGCCCTACTGAACTCGAAGATCTGCAAAACCAATACGCAACTTTGAAAGAACTCGGTGTTGAAGTATACTCCGTTTCTACAGATACTCACTTCACTCATAAAGCATGGCATTCCAGCTCTGAAGCAATCAGCAAAGTAGAATACATCATGATCGGTGACCCTTCCCATGTGATCTCCCGCAACTTCGACGTATTGATCGAAGCTGAAGGTTTGGCAGATCGCGGTACATTCATCATCGACCCAGACGGTGTCATCCAAGCTGTTGAGATTACTGCAGGTGGCATTGGCCGTGATGCAAGTGCTCTGATCAACAAAATCAAAGCAGCACAATATGTTCGCAACAATCCAGGTGAAGTTTGCCCAGCTAAATGGCAAGAAGGTGGCAAAACACTGAAACCAAGCCTTGATCTCGTAGGCAAAATTTAAGGTGTGATATAAAATGGCCCTTGACCAAGAAATCAAAGCGCAACTAGAACAATATCTCGAGCTCTTGGAAGGCGATATTGTACTCAAAGTCAGTGCAGGCACGGATGAGGCATCCTCTGAGATGCTTGCACTGATTGATGAGCTAGCCAGCATGTCTTTGAAGATCAGTGTGGAGAAAGCAGAACTCACTCGCACACCTAGCTTTAGCGTAAACCGTGTCGGCGAAGATACTGGCGTTGTTTTTGCCGGTACTCCGCTGGGTCACGAATTTACTTCCTTGGTATTGGCTCTCTTGCAAGTTAGCGGAAGAGCTCCAAAGGTCGAGCAAAGTGTCATTGATCAAATCAAAGACCTTCGTGGTGAATATAAGTTCGAATCTTACATCAGCTTGAGTTGCCACAATTGTCCAGATGTTGTCCAAGCTCTGAACTTGATGAGTATCTTCAATCCTGGTATTACTCATACAATGATTGACGGTGCCGTATTCAAGGACGAGGTAGAGAGCAAAAACGTGATGGCTGTGCCAAGCGTTTTCCTCAATGGTGAATTTTTCGAAAGCGGCCGTATGACCGTGGAAGAAATTCTTGCCAAGCTGGGTTCTGCTCCGGACGCATCCGAGTTTGACAATAAAGACCCTTATGATGTACTTGTTGTGGGCGGTGGCCCAGCAGGTGCTAGTGCGGCGATTTATGCAGCTCGCAAAGGGATTCGTACTGGCCTCGTTGCTGAACGCCTTGGCGGTCAAGTCAATGACACATTGGGCATTGAGAACTTCATTAGTGTGAAATACATTGAAGGTCCTCAGCTCGCAGCCAACTTGGAAAAGCAAGTAAAAGAGTATGGCATTGATGTCATGAAGCTGCAACGTGCCAAGCGTTTGGAGAAGAAGGATCTGATCGAAGTTGAACTCGAAAACGGCGCTGTTCTGAAGAGTAAGACAGTCATCTTGTCGACAGGTGCTCGTTGGCGGAATCTGGGTGTACCAGGTGAAGCAGAGTTCAAGAACAAGGGTGTAGCTTATTGCCCTCACTGCGATGGTCCTTTGTTCATAGGCAAAGATGTCGCAGTTGTTGGCGGCGGTAATTCAGGTGTGGAAGCAGCGATTGATCTCGCAGGTATTGTGAAACATGTAACCGTTCTGGAATTCTCGCCAGAACTAAAAGCTGACGCAGTATTGCAAGATCGTCTTTACAGTCTGCCAAATGTCACTGTACTCAAAAACGTTCAAACCAAAGAAATTACGGGTACGGATAAAGTAAACGGCATTTCTTACATCGAGCGTGAGACAGGTGAAACCAAGCACATTGAATTGCAAGGTGTGTTTGTACAGATCGGTCTGGTACCGAATACAGATTGGTTGGGCGAAACGATTGAGCGCACTCGCTTTGGTGAAATCGTAGTAGACAGCCATGGTTCTACAAACATCCCTGGTGTTTTTGCTGCCGGTGATTGCACGAACAGTGCTTATAAACAGATCATCATTTCGATGGGATCTGGAGCTACTGCGGCTTTGGGAGCTTTCGATTATCTCATCCGCAACTAATAACAAAGCCACTCCTCTTCAAGGGAGTGGCTTTGTTTATTTATTTGGTTACTTAGTACCCACGTTGATAAACGGAGTAGCTCCACCCGTTACGCTTGGCAGCTTTCCATCCCATTTGCGTATCGCTTCGAGTTGCGCCTCAATCTGTCTGAGCTGAATCAACTCTGGCGTAACCTCTTGCTTTTGCAGACGCAGTGCTTGTGCCTGTGCTTCTGCTCTTGTGATTTCTTGCTCTTTCTCGATCTTGATCCGCTCCAAATCCAGCTTCGATTTGAGCGCTTGCTGCTCGGCCACCTGCTTGGATTCAATGGCGCGGTTGAATTCATCACTGAAAGTAAACTCGCGAATATTGATTTCGTCGAGGATGATGTTATAATTCGATAGCTTTTTATGCAAGACTTCTTTTACCTTTTGGCTGACCTCGGAACGCTTGGATACCAGTTCTTCTGCTGTGTATTGAGCAGTCACGGCTTTAAATGATTCGGCAATGGCAGGATCAACAATTCGGCTATTGTACTCCAATCCCACTTGCTGATACAGTTTATTGACATTTTCTGCATCCAAATGATGGTTAACAGCAATTGTCGTAGAGACGGTTTGCAGGTCACGTGAAGCAGAAGTCTGGCTCATTTCTGATTTTTGCACCCGCACTTCCATCGGCACCACCGTTTGAATGAACGGAATTTTAAAATGCATGCCTTCTTGTAACACTTTTGGCTGTACCGCTCCCAGTTGCAGCACAACCCCACTATGCCCTGCGGAAATAATCGTAAAAGATTGCGTGCCAAGCAAGACCAACGCAACCAGTATCACAATCGTTGCGATCAGCTTTCCTCCTGCTTGAAAGGGACTCATTTTTACAACATTTTTGTCGCTCATACTCGTCCTCCCTCTATCTATACATGCTCATTCATGTATACGAGAGAGTGGGCTATAAGTTTCAAGAAATTTATGAAAAGTACATGTCATAAGCGCTCTATCTTCGAAGCTTCTAACAGAACATGCGCCATGCGCTCTGCCTCGATTTTGCATAGCTCAAATTCGACTTCACCAGATACATGCGAAATCAATTGGATGACTTCCTCACACCCGTGATTGCATATTAAAAACTGTCCCCACCGCACTTCCGAACGTGATACCTTGCGAGCGGAAAAGCCGCTTTGAAAGCCGCCAAGACTCATTTTTTCTCATCTCCATTCCAAAAACAATTATGCATCGCTCTCATCTTACCCTTTCTTTTGCAATCGAGGAAAAGATGTTTATTGAAGGAATTTCCCTTTCTCACTACTATAGAGACTAGAAGGGAGATGATTCAAATGCGAGACCCTTATGTACGAAGAGCCGAATGCGGCTCTGAGCAAAGAGTTCTTCTTTCTCTTGGTTCAGAGCCTTTCCCATATTGAGTTGAGGATCTCTTTGCTCATCTATATACGCATATCACGCTATATAGACAGGAGCAAAGCACATGAAATACAAAAATGCACAAGAACTATTGCCAGACGATCTACTGCGGCAAATTCAGCATTACGTACAAGGAAGTTACTTGTACATCCCGATCCACCACGAAAACAAACGACAATGGGGCGCGTCCACAGACACAAAGCAATGGCTAAGCGAGCGTAATCAAGCGATTTGGCAAGCCTATCGCGAAGGGGCCTCTGTTAAAATGCTCGCCCAGAAACATTACTTGACCGAACACAGTATTCGGCGCATTATTCGTGGACATAAATGAGACAGAGAAAAGGTCGACCGTGTGTCTGCTCTACTCTTGCGTTACACTCCTTTTTAAGATGAGTCAGTCAGGAGGGACAACGTATGAACCAGATTCACTTTCTCGCCATTTCGTTTATGTACAATGGATCTGCACAGGTCATTACCCCTGTGCTGCTGCAAGATGAGCATGAACTGATTCTTGTGGACTGTGGTTATCCGGACTTTTTGCCACTGCTTCAGGAGGCCGCACACAAGCAACAGCTTACGCTCGACGACCTTACGAAGGTCATTGTGACGCATCACGATATGGATCACATCGGTTCTTTGGCAGCGTTAAAAAGAACCTATCCCCACCTCGAAATCATCGCCTACGAATCCGAAGCACCGTACATCGCTGGACAAAAGACATCTTTGCGATTGGAACAGGCGCAAGCAACACTGGACCATCTGGCGTCAGGTGAAAAACAGCATGCTAAGGAATTTATTCGCTTTTTGCGGTCCATCGAGCCCTCTGCGGTTGATCGAACCGTAACGAATCACGAACACCTGCCTTTGTGCGGCGGCATCGAGATCATTCATACACCTGGACATATGCCGGGACATATTTCATTGTATTTGATCGCAAGTAAAACACTGATTGCCGGTGATGCTGTTGTCATCGAAAACGGTAGACTCGAAATCGCCAATCCGTCCTATACGCTGGATATGCAGGAAGCGATTCGCTCTGTTCGCAGCTTGCTCGATTATGATATCGAGCAGTTGATTTGCTATCACGGTGGATCGTTTCAGGGGGACGTCAAGAAAGCGCTGCGGGAACTACTCCAAGCCTACGACCCGACCCAGGAGGATTTGCACGGATGAAACAGAACAAATACGATGAGCCAGGTTTTTTCACCACTTACAGTCAAATGGCCCGTTCGGTTGAGGGACTGAACGCCGCAGGAGAATGGCACGCGTTTCGAGAGCTACTGCCTTCCCTTCGCGAGAAAAAAGTGCTCGACCTAGGCTGTGGCTTCGGCTGGCATTGCCGATATGCGCGTGAGCAGCAGGCCCGCTCCGTTGTGGGTGTGGACCTTTCCGAAAAAATGCTGGCGCGTGCCAAAGAGACGACAACAGATCCCGCCATCGAGTATCTGCGTCTTCCGATTGAAGACATTGACTTTGCCCAAGAGGAATTCGATGTCGTTATCAGTTCCTTGGCCATCCATTATGTGGAGCGCTTTGATTTGCTTTGCCACCGTGTTTATCACTGTCTTGCTCCTGGAGGTTCCTTCGTTTTCTCCGTGGAGCATCCCGTCTTCACTGCTCTGGCTGAACAAGACTGGCATTACGGACCCAGGGGCGAACGCTTGCACTGGCCTGTGGACAACTATCAGCAGGAAGGCATCCGGCAAACCAACTTTCTGGATCATGAAGTCGTCAAGTATCACCGAACGTTTTCAAGCTATATGAACGATCTCCTTGCTGCCGGATTCCACCTTACAAAAGTCGCTGAACCTGGTCCTCCTGAAGAAATGCTGGATATCCCTGGGATGCGAGACGAAATCCGTCGGCCGATCTTCTTGTTGATCGCCGCCAACAAACCAGCATCCTAACTATTCAAAAAGGACCCCGTCCTCCACGTCATTTCCGTGTTTGGACGGGGTGCTCTGTTATTCCCCAGCAGCCTCCAGATTTTTAAACTGATTGTAAAACAATTGATAGTAGGTACCTTTTTGCTCAATAAGTTCATCGTGACTGCCTTTTTCCACGATCTCTCCCCGATCCACGACCATAATCGTGTCGGCATCCCGAATGGTATTAAGCCTGTGTGCAATCACAAAGCTCGTACGCCCATCCATAATGGTGAGGAGCGCATCCTGGATATTCAGCTCTGTTCGTGTGTCGATGCTGCTTGTCGCCTCATCGAGTATGAGCAGCGAGGGCTTGGCGAGTATGACGCGGGCAATCGCCAAAAGCTGGCGTTGTCCCTGACTCAGGTTACCCCCATTTTCCGTCAGCATCGTGTCATAACGCATCGGAAGCCGATTGATGAACACATCTGCATTTGCCATTTTCGCAGCGGCTACTACCTCCGTATCTGTCGCATCTGGCTTGCCGTACATAATATTTTCCTTGATCGTACCCGAGAACAAGTACGTATCCTGCAAAACAAAGCCAAAGCTGCGCCGCAAGCTGTCCCGCGAATACTCTCGAATGTCTCTTCCGTCCAAATAAATCGTACCCGAGGTCACATCATAAAACCGCGTCAGTAAATTCACAATGGTGGTCTTGCCTGCACCCGTCGGTCCGACTAACGCGATGGTACTCCCTGCCTGTGCCTCGAAGCTGATGTTTTTCAAAATCAGTTGATCTGGACGATAGCCAAAGCTGACCTGATCGAAAACAACGTGACCCTTCGGCTGTGCGAGCACAGTGGCACCCGGAGAATCCACTGGCTCCTCTTGTTCATCCAATACCTCAAACACCCGCTCCGCCCCAGCAACACCGGATTGAAGCACATTGAAAATGTTCGCGAGGTCGTTCAGCGGACGGACAAACTGGCGGGAATAACTGAGAAAGCTCGCAATCACACCGACTGTGATCAATCCTTTGACAGCGAGAACACCTCCGACAATCGCCACCATGGCAAAGCCGAGGTTGTTAATCACGTTCATGATCGGCATGAGAAAGCCCGTCCAGACTTGTGCCTTCATCCCGATCTTGCTGAGCCGGTCATTGATCGTCGTAAAGTCCTCAATGGCTTTTTGCTCATAATTGAAGGCCTGCACCACCTGAATGCCTGAAATCGTCTCTTCAATGTGCCCGTTCAGCTTGCCCAGCTCCATCTGCTGATTTTTGAACAGTACGCTCGTTCGTTTGGCAATCGTTCGTGTGAGTAGAAACACGAGTGGCACTGTGATCAGGCATGCGAGTGTCAAGATCGGAGACAAGACGAGCATCATCACCAGCGAACCGAGGATCACGATCCCCCCTGACATCAATTGCGTTGTAGATTGGGAAATGGAGCTGCTGACGTTGTCGATATCATTCGTAAGCCTGCTCATCAACTCCCCGTGCGTCCGCGAATCGAAATAAGCAATTGGCAGCTTTTGTAGCTTGTCAAAAAGGGATTGCCTCAGATTCGTGACGATCCGTTGCGAGATGCCTGCCATCAACCAGCTTTGTAAAAACGTCAGTGCCCCATCGAAGATGTACGAGCCGAGCAAGGCAAGAATGAGGATAGACAAAAAGCTAAGAGCTTCCTCGCCACCTGTCATCGCATCAATCGACTTTCCGATCAAATAAGGGGCAGACAGCATGAGTAGAGCATCGACAAATACAATGGCGAATACGATCGGCAGCAGCTTCTTTTCTTTGCCAAAAGCTAACCAGAGTCTTTTTAGCGTACCCGAAAAATTTTTAGGCTTACTGACTGGTCCTCTGGCAGCACCATGTCCAAAGCCTCGGCCAGGTCTCGGTGAAAAGACAGGTTGTTGTTGCTTCTGTTGACTCACCTTACTTCACCTCCCGGCCGATTTGTGACTGAAAGATTTCCTGATAGACCTGACAAGAGGTCATCAATTCGTCATGCGTACCGATGCCCGCAACTTCACCATTGTCGAGCACGATGATTTTGTCCGCATCCATGACAGAGGTTATTCTCTGTGCAATCAAAATGCAGGTAAGACCAGCCGCATAGGCTCGGAGCGCATCCTTAATCTTCCCTTCTGTTGCCACATCTACCGCACTTGTACTGTCATCGAGAATGAGGATTTCCGGCTTTTTCACCAAGGCCCTGGCTATGGAAATACGCTGCTTCTGTCCTCCAGAGAAATTGACTCCCCCTTGTCCTACGCGTGTCTCATAGCCTTCAGGAGTGGCGGAGATGAACTTGTGAGCCTGCGCCATACGTGCCGCTTGCTCGACCTCCTCGTGGGTCGCCTCTGCCTTGCCCCAACGAATGTTTTCCATCACCGTACCTGTGAACAGCATGGTTTTTTGCGGCACAATCGCCATTTTTTCGCGCAATCGCTTCGGTTCGATATCGCGTACATCGATGCCATCTACTCGAATCGTGCCTTCCGTTACATCATAAAACCGTGGAATCAAACCAACCAAACTGCTTTTTCCAGAGCCTGTCGACCCAATAATCCCGACTGTCTCCCCCGGCAGACAAGTAAACGAAATCTGCTTGAGTACTGGCTGACCGCCTTCTCCATCATACGAGAAGCTAACCTCTTCGAAGTCGATGCGTCCCTTTTTACCTGGAAGCTCGTGAGGTTGCTCCTCCTTCCAGCTCATTTGGTTTTCCTCCGCAAATACTTCTCCGATGCGTCCTGCCGATGCTTTGGCCCGCACAAACATGTTAAATACCAAGGAAATCATCATGAGTGAAAACAGGATTTGCGTCATGTAGTTCGTAAACGCGATGATATGACCGACCTCGATGCTTCCTTGTTCTACGCCAAGCCCCCCAAGCCAGAGGACCGCGACAATTCCGAGATTCATCGTCAGCATAATCGCTGGACTGAAAATGGACATCACCCGCGTAGCCGAGACCGATTTGGACTGCAGCTCTTCGTTTGCCCGTGTAAACTTGCCACGCTCAAAATCAAAGCGATTAAATGCCTTAACGACTCGTACCCCAGATAAATACTCACGCATCGCACCGTTCACTCGGTCGAGTGCTTGCTGTACCTTCAGGAAGAACGGAAAACCGATTTTCATATTCAAGAAAATAAACAGACCCACAATGGGCACGACAACGGCGAGAATCACAGCCAGATCCACGTTCAATTGGGTTGCCATAAACAACCCGCCAATGCACATCAACGGCGCTTTGACGAATATTCGCATCATACCGTTCACAAACATCTGCACTTGATTGACGTCATTAGTCAGACGTGTCACGAGTGAGGCTCTATCGAACTTGTTCAGGTTTTCAAAGGGTAAGGATTGCACTTTGGAAAACAAATCTGCGCGCAGCTGCGCACCAAAGTTTTGCGACACGTATGTCGCCAGCACATTGCGGATCGATGCCGCGACTGCCCCCAATGCCGTAACGAGCAGCATAAGCCCGCCTGTTTTGAGCACGTAGTCCATATCCCGGTTTCCGATACCCGTATCGATAATGTGAGACAGAATCGTCGGCTGCAATAGATCACATACCGCCTCCAAACCTAGGAAAAACATGGAAATCCCGGCGACTACGCCGTATTTTTTTATGTATTTATTGTAGAAGCGCATCCGTTCACCCCATCTGTGTTCTTACGTCCAAGATAAACCTTAGCTAGAAAAATGTCACGAGAGATTGTCAAAATAGAAGTGTGGGACTTACAGGTTTTTCCTATCATTGTCGTCGAAATGATAGGTGATAGATTTTTGGTCGAATGGGAGATGAAAGGATGGCTCAATCACTGTTAAAAGCCATGGAAGGGGTTTTTATTCCTGTGAAGGACCCCGGTGCCTCTGCAAAATGGTATGAAGAAAAGCTTGGGTGCAGACCTTTGTTTGACCCGGACGGGAATCCACTTGGGATGTGCCAGTATTGAATGGACAAAAAGGGCAAAAAGCTGGAATCTTTTTTCGATCCCGTGCTTTTTGCCCTCAGTTCGTTTTCTTGGTCTATTATTCCTGTGGAACAGCGCCTTGATCCATATGCAAGAACTCCCACAGATGGCCGTCCAAATCTTGAAAGCTCCAGCCGTACATGAAGCCATGGTCAACCGGGTCTTTCGATGGAGTTGCACCCGCAGCAAGTGCTTTGTTTACGATCTCATCGACCTGCGCTCTGCTTTCAGCTGACAACGCGACAATGACCTCGGTGCTTCTGGTTGCATCCGTCAGCTCTTTTTTCGTAAACGTTTGGAAAAACTCTTCGACGAGCAGCATGGCAAAAATATTTTCGCCGATCACCATGCATGCTGCATTTTGATCCGTAAATTGCGGGTTAAATTCATACCCGATCGCCGTAAAGAAGTCGATTGATTTGTTGAGGTCCTTCACCGGTAAATTAACGAAAATTTGTTTGGATTGCAATGCCATGTGTGATTCCTCCTCGGGGGTGTTTTTCCTTGATGTCAATATCCTAGCATTTCCGATTACCCGAGGCTTCTTATGGATTGCTATTTTGCCATGTAGGTATGTGGCTTTCCAATTGAGCTTCTATGCCGATGGACACTCAGAACGAGACCAAGGACAGCGAAATGAGCCAAAGCAGTCCCTATGTTGCCATAGCTGAGAAAAGGAATCTCAAGATTCACGATTGGCAGCATGCCGATTGACATCAGCAGTGGCCAAACGAAGAACAGAGAGAATAAAGGAACGATACTGACAATGAGATGCTTCCCATACGGCTCGTCCACTTCCTTGACGATCCGAGCCAGTCTCATTATAAACAGAGCAATGGCTAACAAGATCAAAATGCCAGCAATCCAGCCATAACTATGGATTAAGTACGTAAATTTGAAATCGGAGTCTAAATAAGGCATTCTCGGTAATGGAGCATTGGAGCCCCTTCCCCAAAAACCTGCCGAGCGAATTGCTTCCATCGCCTCTAGATATTCATATCCCTTTCCGAGCGGATCTTGGGTCGGTTGTACCCAGCCCTGCACCCTTCCTAGCGTGTATCTATCCAATAAACAGGCAGCTGTCCAAACAATAGCAGACACAATCACTAGATAGAGTTTTTCTTTCCGGACGGTTTTCGTATACATCATGAGTATCATGAATCCAAATAGGTACAGCATGAGTTCCATAATCGATCCAGCCATAACAAAGAGGCAAGCTGGCAGCAAAACAAATACGGTCAGCTTGGAAGCCGTGCTCCGAAATCGCCACGTCCTTGTAAGAAGCATACCCGCAACGCTTATGAGAAACAAATACATGGACATTGCCACAAAATCGATCCTAATCGAGCCACCAAGGTACATATATGTTTTTCCATTCATTGTATAGTCGTACGCAAGAATGAGAAAAAACACGCCCACAGTTAGCATGTACAAATGCAACGAGTACGGCAAAAGCTTGCGATAATCCGTGAAGGTAACAGCGAGCATCACCCCGATACCCAATATGGCATAGAACCAGTAACTGTCCAGTTTAAACTCGATAAAACTGACCTACATTCCATGCATCGTAAACAGACCAACAGCCAGGAAAGCCATCACATACGCAAGAAGCTTCCACTCCACTTTCGGCTTATAAATCCGATGCAGCTGCTTCCCAACCGCAGCAGAATCCCCCATTTGCAAAATGGCTTGCCTTACCGCTTCTTCCTCTCCCAACCCCTCGTCCATCTGCTCATCCATCAAATCTAGCAAGTGACTTTCCAGCTCATCCCGAATTTTGCGATGCATTTCTGTTGCCCGCACATGGCGACATACTTGATCGAGATAGTCTGCAATCAATGGATGTGTATTCGTCTGCTTCATGCTCTTCCCTCTCCCAGCACCCGATCAATCCCATCGCGGAACGTATGCCACTCGTGCTTTTTCTCCTTCAATTGCCCGCGCCCTTCTGCCGTAATCCGGTAATATTTACGCTTTCTGCCATCCTTCTCATCCCAATACGCTTCCACATAACGCTCCGCTTCCAGCGCATGCAGGATCGGATACAGCGTCCCTTCTTTTAGCGTAAACAGACCATTTGACTCCTTCTCGATGGCTTTCGCGATCTGGTACCCGTACATTTCCTTTCGAACCAGCATCGTCAAGATCAGGATCACGGTGCTGCCTTTTAAAAGCTCCTTATTGATTTTCATAGTGCCTCCCGATTTAACCGCAAATACCTAGATAAACAATACATCATAAATCTATGTATATAATTCTATCATCCAAATCTTGTAAGATCAACACATGCGTGACATTCATCTTTCGCGAAACGCCTACCTTCTACATACAAAATGGAAAGAGAAAGTGATTCTACCTATGAAAAAGACCAAATACGTCAACATTCTGCTAGCTCTAAGCCTTACTCTATCAATCGTTCCTTCTGTCGCACATTCCGAAAATGCCATCCGTTCAGACAGACCGGAAACGACAGTACTCAAGTACGTTCCGACAGATAAAGAGATTCAGGTACCACCTGGTCTAACGGAACCATTTTTCGTACCATTTGCAGGATCGAGTCCGAATGATCCCTATTACAAAGAGTTCAAGCAGAAATGGTTCCCTCATTTTGCCCTTGTTTCTCCTACCGGGAAAGTAATCGATCAGCAGGAATCGTTATTATATCCTGGCTTCATCAGTCCATTGCAAAACGGGTATGGCTTTTTTCAAATTATTACCCACTTTGGTAACAGCTCATTTATTATTTTCGATCAACAAGGCAACACACAGGAATTAGGTGCTTACAACAATTATTTTACGCAAATTGACGGAGAATGGTTTTTGTACTCCCCTACGAGCTATACGTCTTATCTGTATAATGCTCGTACGAAAACATCCAAGCAGATCACAGATGAGGAACTTTTCACGATCCCAAGTGAATATACGGGAGCTACCACTTTCGATATTCTTCACTATCCTTTTGTCAAACGTAACATAAAGGATGGCATGGTTTTATCCTACAAATTTGGTTTAAAAGATATGAATGGCAAAATACACGCAAAGCCTTTCTTTGATGAGTACATGGGGTACAGCGAAGGATTGCATCGCGTGAAAATAAATGGCATGACCCATTTTATTACGCACGAAGGAAAAGTCGTGTTGAAGCCATCTCGAAATTACAAGGTGGAATCCAACTTCCATTCCGGTGTTTTTATCGTGTCAGGCAAAATTGACAATGAAGAATTTTTCTTATTGATGAATAAAAAAGGGACATTCGCTTCGAAAAAGTATGCCTTTCTGAAAGAGACGAGTGACGGACAGTTTATTGCTGTGTCGAAAACAAAGGACGGTTATTTCTTCCAGAAAATCAATGCGATGGACAAACCGACCACGACTCTCCCTTACAAGCTGGATAAACCAGAGCAGCTCAAGCAATTGAAACAGACAGGCAAGCTTTTTCATACAGACACGCAGATCATTGCACACGTGGCGAACAAACAGCCATTCCCGTTTCCGCACAAGCTGCTTATGCCTCCTAGAAAGGAAACCGTTTCTATGGAATATATAGTAGGTGGCAAGAAATATATCGGTACGTTTACGCATGATGGAACGAAGATATATGCCAGAGAACTGAAATAGCTGCTGGATTAGCTCTGTTCCCGATTCTACTAGACGAAGGGACGTTATTTCGTGAAGCCAACTATTCTCACCCGCGAGGAAACACATGTCATTGGTATCACTTTTACGGCGAATGTGACAGAAGACTTGGGCAAAAAGCTCTCCGCTACTACCACTGAAGCTTTGCGAGCTAGAAAAAGCGAGATTCACCATCAGGTTGGTGAGGGCGAATATCTGATCCAAATCTATCCTGACAAAGCTGACTTCGATGCAACGATAGATCCCTTTACCACCCTAATTGGCGTCGAAGTTTCCAGCCTCGCCGATATTCCTGAAGGGATGGTCAGTCACACGATTCCCCCGGGGACATTTGCAAAAGTAACCCACAATGGACCTGAGACAAACTTGGGTGAGACGTATGGTTTTCTTTACGGGTCTTGGCTTTCTGAATCGGGATATGAGTATGCCGGATTTGATTTTGAGTATTGGGACGAGCGCTACAAGCCAGAGCAGGAAGACAACGAGATTGATATTTATGTTCCGCTCTTCAAATAAGCGACATAGCGAAAAACCAGGGAATCTCCTCCCTGGTTTTTCTGTTGTTTCGATGTTATTAACTACGCACCCACTCCCCTGTCAGCGCATCCACCATATAGAGCGGTGTGTCGTGATAATAAATATGATAGACGAGACGCGGCTCTACCCTTCCTGTAGTTGGGTTCTCCATCAGCTTATAGACCAATCGGAGTGGACGATGGGTGACGTATATGCTAGTCGCGTCTTCCCGTGACATTGCCTTACTTTTGTCAGGAAGCGGCTTAGACTCCATGGTATACGTAGGATCGACTCCGATCACCTGTTTCCTGTCCACATCAAAATAAACCGTATACCCCCCCATAATCGGGACTCCCTGATGGGACTTAAAGAATTGATAGGTTTCAATGTTGCCTTTTCTAGTGGCAGAACCAAGTAGCAGTTCTTTGGTATCTAACGGAAGGTATTTCTGAAATTGCTCTGCTGCTTCTTGCACGTTTTCCAGCTTCGGATGAGGGAGCTTTTCCTTTTTCTCATGGTTATTTTCATACCGATAGTTCAGAATTTTTCCTGTATCTGTTACTACGTCCAGTTCTATTTTCTGTTTGGTTCGCGTTTCCATTTTGTACGTATGTACGCCTGAGCCTTCTTGAATAACGAAGGAAAACGGAGGCTCGAATCCCCACTCCCGAAAAAGTCTATCTGCTTCTTCGATGTTGGGAGCTACCAGCTTTATGCCTCCCGGTTTCACAGGAATTGGTGGCATATCTACTAGACTGTAATCGGGATGATAGCGTTCTGTTGGGTAAATTTCTCCTGTAATGGCATCAATGTCACCTGAAAAAGGAAACTCATATTGCAATCGCCATTCCCACTCTGAATAGAGCAGCCGGGCGCTTTGCCCAAAAATTTGTTCTGCCTTTTTTACTGGCATTGCCTTATTGGGATCTGGAAAGACCATGCCTGTCGTATCGTTTGTCTGTACCACTTTTTTATGCTGCCTGCCTGCCTTGTCTATTGTAAATGTGTATTGGTCGTCGAGAACCGGAATGTTGTTAACCGTCTTGTTCATCACGACATGACCTGTTTCAGTATTGGACAGCATGCCGTTTACCGCATATTGGCTTGCATCTCGCCCTGCCAATTCTTGCAGCAGCTTCTTCGCCTGCTCGTATACAGGATGGGCGGGAAGCTGCGGACTACTGGTTGCCGTCACTTGAGGGTTCACGCGTTCGTTTTGCCCCATCCCAGCCATGATATACAGGCCGAATCCAGAAGCGATCACCACTGCTGTCAACCCTACTGTCAACGGATTCATGAACAGCCGTCTCCCCTTGCCGACCCGAATTACTTCTTGTTCCAGCACTGTACGTAAACTCTCTACAAACTCCTTACGTGGGGGTGTACTTTTTTGCAGAGTCACTAACCGTTCCAGCATATCTCGTTCATTTTGCCAATCCACTGTACAATTCCCCCTTCTTCGTATGCGAAAGTTTGCCATGCAGCAGCTTTAGTGCCCGGTGCATCGTCGTTTTCACGTTTGATTCAGAACAACCCAGTATTTCAGCAGTCTCTTTGACGCTGTACTCTTTAATGCCTCGCAGAATGACAACCATGCGGTGATGCGGTGGTAGTCCCTTGATCGCATCGATCAATTCCTGTTCGTCCTCCCGGCTTTCTACTTCCTGTGCCGGATTCCCTTCCGAGGCTGGCATCACAACAGACAGCCAGTCCCCTGACAACAGCTTTTGCCACTTGCGTTTTCGATAGGAATTCATTGCTGTATGCTTCGCGATCGCAAACAGCCATGTCTTCACGTCAGATCGCTCTTCAAATCGTTCAAGCGAGCGAATCACTCGCAAAAAAACCTCCTGCGTCAAATCTTCTGCATCATTCTGACTGCCGGCAAAGTACAGCAAAAATTGATATACATCATGATAATGCCGCTCATAGATGGCCATGACCTGATGTTTCATTTCTTCATACAAAGAAGCTCCTCCATTCTCTTGATGTCGGCTGATCGACTACTTTCCTATGTGAAAATTTTCTTGGATACCCATTAGTGTCTTTAGCAGGAAAAAGGTTACAGCAGAATGTTTGAAAATGTTCAGGAATGCAACAGCGACGGATGGATCGGGTAGCCTATAATTTACATGAGTCCTGCTACTTTCCTGATAACACAAGAAGTAAGAACGGAGTGACCTGTATGTATAAACGGCTACTAGCTATCCCGATTGCTGCTTTGCTCCTCGTCCTGGCAGCCTGCGGAAATGGTGGACAAACGGGCGATTCAGCGGCAGCGAAACCAACCAGATCGATCAATTACCTAGGCAACACTTATACAATTCCGGCCAGAACCAAGGCTATTGTTTTCGTAGGCTTCCCTGCTTCGTATGAAGATTCTTTCTTGCTGGGAATCCCGCCCGTCGCAGCTACGGTGGATAAAAACGGAAAGTTTCCGGCGGAATATCAAGCCATGATCAGAAATGCCAAGCAGCTCCCTTATCATATAACAGATAACCTAAGTGAGCTGGTTGCCCTTGAACCTGACGTCATCATGACAACTGACAAGACCTCCAAGGAAGACTTGGCCAAATTACAAACCGCTGCATCCGTCATTCCCGTCTCTACGAACGGAGCTCATTGGCAAGAAAACTTGCGTCTGCTCGCAGATGTTCGTGGAAGAGATGACAATTTGGATACCTTTATAGGTAAAGTGAAGCAAAATGCACAGGAACTCCGCGACAAGCTCGCTCCACTCCCGGAAAAGAAAGTGCTGACGCTGTGGTTCCAAGAAGGCTCCTTTTACGCCTATCCAAAGGATGAACGGTATAATAACCTGTTATATACGGACTTGACCCTGCCTGTCCCAGATGTCGTCGCGAATATGAAGGAGCGTACCGCTCTCTCTATGGATGTTTTGGCAAAAGAAGATCCCACCTACTTGTTTGTGATGGTCACAAAAGAAGACCAGCCCGCTTTCAAGCAGTTACAAGAGCAGCCTGCATGGAAAAATCTACGTGCAGTCAAAGCTGATCAAATGTACGTGAATGCAGTTGAACCAGGATTAGCTGGTGGCACGGCCTACAGCAACCAACAGTTTTTAAATGCTATTCGAAAACAGATGCTAAAGATGAGTGAATAAAAAGATGGGTTTTGCTCATACTATACTCATCGAGCTCGGTGGTGTGTTTTCAATCAGGCTGTAGACCTTTACGGAGGCGATGTGCCATGGATGATTTACACGATCACCTAGTGAGTAAGGGAAACCGTACACTGCTTTAAGCTTCTAACTTCATACTGGAGGTAGATGCGTCGCACGTGATGATCGGTAGCACCTCAAAACTAACGAGCTCGATATATGCCGTCTCCTTTATGGAGGCGGTTTTTATTTCTTTTAAAATCCGTTTGTCGGGCGGTAGTGGTGGGGAGGAAACAGGAGAAAACGCTCAGCTTCTTGTCCCACCCCCAGGGTAGCGTAAGCTGCCCGGCTCCATGAAAAAAAGCGAAACCCGCGTCCAAAGTCGTCCATTCAGGAGGTGTCTCAGAGGTGAACGCTAAAAGCTTGTTTCTCTTTTTTTCATTGCGCCTCGGTCGGTGTGCCAAAGATCTTCGCTTTTTTCTCCTGTTTCCTCTACGAGCTTTCCTTGTGATCCGATTTATTAAATCCCTAAAAGAATGAAGAATCACATCTGTTCCGATAGAGAAGAATATTTCCAGACGTAGCGACTTGTGGAGTCCAACCAAGCGGAGAAGGGATTTGCGGGCAACAGAAACGCAACCGTGCCAGTGCTTCGAAGCGGCTACCACTTTTGCGTTTCCCCGCAAATCCCTTCGGAGCGGACAGTCTCGACCCTCAGCAGGACGGAGCCTGGAGCCTAGTCTGGAAATATTCTTCTCTCCCCCGCAGCCAATACACAGCACATAAAAAAGACCCTTGTTCTAAAACAAAGGTCTTCTCCATTAAAAACATTATTCACCTAAATCAACGTTATGGTACACCTGCTGCACATCGTCCAAGTCTTCCAAAGCATCGATCAGCTTTTCGAATTGAGCTTGTACGTCTTCTGTCAGCGTTACTTCGTTTTGTGGCAGCATAGTCAGTTCAGCTACGGTAAACTCTGAAACGCCACCGTTTTTGAGGGCTTCTTGTACAGCGTGGAACTGTTCTGCATCTGCGTAAACGATGACAGCACCGTCTTCTTCCAAAATGTCGCGCACGTCTACATCCGCTTCCATCAAGATTTCCAGCACTTCATCAGAAGATTTGCCTTCCAAACCAAATACCGCTGTTGGGTCAAACATATAAGCTACCGAACCGGATACGCCCATGTTACCGCCGTTTTTGTTGAAAGCGGCACGCACTTCAGGAGCTGTGCGGTTTACGTTGTTGGTCAGTGCATCCACGATGATCATGGAACCGTTTGGCCCAAAGCCTTCATAGCGCAGATCGCTAAACGTTTCATCAGAGCCGCCCTTTGCTTTATCAATCGCGCGGTCGATAATCGCTTTCGGTACGCTGTACGTTTTAGCACGCTCCAGGACGACCTTCAGAGCACGGTTGGACTCTGGGTCCGGCTCGCCTTGCTTTGCCGCCACGTAAATTTCCTTCCCGAACTTCGCGTAAATCCGACTGGTGCTCGCGTCTTTAGAAGCTTTCTTCTCTTTAATATTGTTCCACTTACGACCCATAATCCCACTCTCTTTCAATATGACAGATTAAATATGAATACTCCGGATTCCTTTTGCACACTAGCCTATTATACCTCAATCTGATGAAGGATGTTAAGCAGTGGAAGAATTTAAAAGCACAGCCCCTGATTAGGAGAGCTGTGCTTTGCTTTTACGAAGCTTAATTCTTGGTCAATCCTTCGTAAATCGTCTTGATATTCCATTCCATCATTTTGATGTACGTATCGCCATCTTCTCCCGGCTTTCCGAGCGAATCCGTAAATACTTTCCCCACAATCGGTACACCTGTTTCATTCGATACCATCTCCATGCTGCGCGGATCGATACTTGTCTCTACGAACAGAGCCGGGATTTTCTTCGCACGGATTGTATCGACCACCTGTGTGACCTGCTCTGGTGTTCCTTGGTTCTCTGAATTGATTTCCCAAATGTATGCCGCTTCAAAATCGTACGCTTCGCTGAAATATTTGAACGCTCCCTCGCTCGTCACAAGCAAACGCTGTTCTTTCGGAATCTGGTTGTACTGCTTCTCGGCTTCCTCGTGCAGCGCAGTCAGCTGTTCGATGTACTTCTTGGCGTTTTGCTCATACGTTTCCTTGTGCGCTGGGTCCACCTTGATCAAGGCATTTTTTGCATTCTCCGCATACTTGATGCCATTGCGTACATCTAGCCAAGCGTGGGGGTCTTCTTCGCTCTCCTTGCCTTTGGTCGTCAAGTGCTTGGCTGCTACGCCCTCACTGAGACGGAACACGGGTGCATCCGGACCTGTTTTGCCTGCTGTGGTCATTAGCTTATCGAACCAGGAGTTACCTGCTTCCAAATTCAGTCCGTTGTAGAAAACCGCGTCCGCATCCGTCGTTTTTTGCACGTCAGCAGGTAGTGGGTCATATTCATGCGGATTGGAGCCAATCGGAGCGAGACTATGGATCTCTACTCGATCTCCCCCAACATTTTTCACGATGTCATACAGAATCGAATACGTGGTTACGACCTGTAGCTTGTCACTCTCTGATTTCGTGGGCTCGTTCGCACTTTGCGGAGCACCACACGCTGCCATTAATACGGTTGCTAGTAGGAAAACGAAAAGCAGATTCCACTTCTTCATGACGATAATTCTCCTTTACTTTAAGAGCTCGATTCGTTTTTGCCGAGCTCGGATTGATTTCCATACCACCCCGTGTTTTCGGGAGAAGAGAAAGGCCAGGAAGAAGAGCACAGTTGCAACCACGACAATCGTGGCACCAGAGGCCAAATTATAGGTAAAGCTAAAATAAAGGCCGATAACCGAAGACAGCATCCCAAAACCGCCAGCCAAGAAGATCATGATCGACAAACGGTCCGTCAAAAGATAAGCGGTAGCAGCCGGTGTAATCAACATGGCGACGACGAGCACGATTCCTACGGTTTGCAAGGAAGCGACAGTTACCATCGTCAGCAAGGTCATCAGCAAGTAATGAATGAGGTTGTTACGCAAGCCGTAGGCAGCAGCAATGGTCGGATCGAACGAAGTCAGTAACAGTTCTTTGAAAAAAGCGTAGACTGTCACGATGACGATAACCCCGATACCCACTGTCACCCACATGTCTGACGAGCGCACAGCCAATACATTCCCGAACAAAATGTGATACAAATCGGTACTGCTTTTCAGCATCGTAACCATGATGATTCCGATTGCAAAGGCGGATGTGAACAAAATTCCAATCGCCGTGTCGTTCTTGATGCGGCTATTTTGGCTCACGTAGCCAATTCCAACTGCGGTGAGTACACCCGTTAAAACAGCGCCCACGAAGAAATTGATCCCAAAAGCATAGGAGAGGGCCACCCCAGGCAAAACAGCGTGTGAGATGGCATCCCCCATCAAGGACATTCCGCGCAAGATGATAAAGCTACCGATGACGCCGCAGATTAACCCAACCACAACAGATGTAAACAATGCTTTTTGCAAAAACTCATACTGTCCAATTGCCATCAAGAAATCCATTATGCAAGCACCTCGGTCTTTTCGAGAAATGGGAGTTGATAGGAATATGCTCTCGACATGACTTCTCGATTCAGCACTTCATCGACCGTACCGAACTTGATCAATTCTTTGTTCATGAGAAGAAGCTGATCAAAATACGCATATGCTTTGGACAAGTCATGATGGACGACCACGATTGTTTTATCCTGAAATTGCAGCTCTTTCAAAATACGGATGATGGTGTCCTCACTCGCTACATCAATCCCCACAAACGGCTCGTCCAGAAGCAGTAGCTCCGGTTTTTGTGCAAGTGCCCTTGCCAGGAAGACACGCTGTTGCTGTCCGCCGGAGAGCTCCCCAATCTGCCTGTCGCGAAAATCCTCCAGCCCTACTCTTCTCAAGCATTCCAACGCCCACGCTTTTTCCTTTTTTTTCGGAAATTTGAACAGTCCGACACTTGGATAGGTTCCGATCAGTACGGTATCCATGACGGTGATCGGAAACGTCCAATCAATCATGCTCCGCTGTGGTACATAGGCGATTTTCTTCCGGAATTCATTTGTCTCTTTCCCAAAAATCCGCACATTCCCCTTGTCTCTTGGAATGAGGTCCAAGAGCGCTTTGATCAGGGTTGACTTCCCTGCCCCGTTTGGACCGATGATTCCAACCATACTCCCTAGCTCAACGTCAAACGAGACATCCCGAACAACTTCGTTCCCAAAGTAGGAGACATGCAAGTCCCTTACCGCGATAGCCGATTCCATGCTTCTTCCCTCCAAATCATAGCCCGTTGTATGATCCCGTCCAAAAAACGATGGTGGTACGGGTAATTCCTCTATGCATATATGCCTACACACAACAATGTAGTCTTGTACCAATAATATTCGCTCAAGAAAACTAATGTGGTTGTGTATAAAAAAGTTTCCCTAATGCAAAATTAAATGATTTCCATTCTCATGTCAATATCTTCTTTTTTCTGAAATACAAAAAAAGTGCGGCCTTTGTTTAAAAGAGCCAACACTTCCAAAACGTTCCTATTTCGTTCATAATTAAAAGCTTTTTTTCTATAAAAATAAATAAACATATGTGAAACAACAATAGTTATGTTAATATGAAAATTATCTGTTTGGTAAAAATCTAAAAATTAAAAACTAACTAAAAATAGAGAGGTGGATCGTATGCAGGATCAAAAATTGGAGAGAGGTCTGAAAAACAGACACGTACAACTTATCGCGATCGGCGGAGCAATCGGAACAGGATTATTTTTGGGCGCAGGAAAATCGATTCATTTGGCCGGCCCATCCATCTTATTTGCTTACTTGATTACAGGCATCATCTGCTTTTTAATCATGCGCTCACTTGGGGAGCTCCTGTTGAGCAATTTGAACTACCATTCTTTTGTGGATTTCGTCAAAGACTATTTGGGGAATATGGCCGCATTTGTCACGGGCTGGACTTACTGGTTTTGCTGGATTTCCATCGCCATGGCCGACCTGACAGCTGTTGGTCTTTATACGCAATTTTGGTTTCCAGAAATACCGCAGTGGATGCCAGGCTTAATCGCCCTCGTGATTTTGTTAATCATGAACTTGGCGACCGTGAAGCTTTTTGGAGAAATGGAATTTTGGTTCGCGCTGGTTAAGGTCATTGCGATTCTCGCCTTGATTTTTGTCGGCATTTTCATGATCATCAAGGGCTTTTCTACGAATGCTGGTGCGTCCAGCTTCACGAATCTCTGGAGTCATGGCGGTATGTTCCCGAACGGCTTCAATGGGTTCCTTCTCTCCTTCCAGATGGTCGTGTTCGCATTTGTTGGAATCGAGCTCGTCGGTCTGACAGCCGGTGAAACAGAAGACCCAAAACGAGTCATACCAAAAGCGATTAACCAAATCCCGATTCGGATTTTGATTTTCTACGTTGGCGCACTCATCGTCATCATGAGCATTTATCCTTGGAACGCGATCAACCCGTTGGAGAGTCCGTTTGTGCAGGTCTTCGCAGCGATTGGCATTGCAGCCGCTGCCGGTATCGTCAACTTTGTCGTACTGACATCTGCCGCTTCCGCATGTAATAGCGCCATTTTCAGTACAAGCCGTATGGTCTACTCCCTTGCCAAAGAAAAGAATGCACCTGTGCCCCTTACCAAGCTGACAGCCAACAAGGTTCCGGCAAATGCACTCCTCTTTTCGACGATTGTTATCCTTATCGCCGTTGTCTTGAATTACGTCATGCCAGAAGGCGTATTTACACTGATCACTAGCGTTTCGACCGTTTGCTTTATCTTTATTTGGGGAATTACCGTCATCTGTCATTTGAAATATCGCAAAACGAGACCAGATTTAGCAAAAGCGAATTCGTTTAAAATGCCGCTCTATCCGTTCGCCAACTACCTGATCCTGGCATTCCTGGCCTTCATTCTGGTCGTGCTGGCACTCGCGGAAGATACACGAGTCGCCTTATTCATCACACCTGTGTGGTTTATTTTACTCGTCGCGATTTACAAACTGCGGAAAACAAAGACAAATGAAATAGAGGTAGCAGAACACTAAGCAGCGCCTCCTGTTTTCACTTTAAACAACGGTGAAAATGGGAGGTGCTTTATTTTGGTATGTCCTCGTGATGCTCCCCTTCAAATACCCCTTCGATCACAAGCCCCTTTTTGCATTTGAGATAGTACATAAACGGAAAATAGGAGACAAAACCAAACAGTAATGCACCCAAGCCATACAGCAGCGGTACGGAAAACACGTGCAAGATTCCCGCTGTCCATCCCTTCACCTGCATACTAAAAATCAAAGCTTCCGAAGCGCTAAACTGTCCCATTACGAGCAATAATAGAAAACGGATGACCCCATCCAAAACCCCGATCGAAACCCCAGCGCCCACGCACAGCTTTAGGTAGGACGATATTTTGAGGTATTTGACTTTTACTCTCGTCATCCACTACACCCTCTTTTTTAAAATTTTTTCTAAAAGAAAACTAGCTTCCTTCCTCTTCGATGTGTACTATATGTAAAAAACCAAATCCAGCATGAGGTGATAGTAAACATGACACAGCAGAATCCGTCCTTTGCAAGACCTCCACTCGCAGATTGCATTCCTGATCTCGTTGCCTTTTCCAGAGGGGAGAAAAAAGCGACCCTCTTCATCCATAACGGCACTCTCGTCAATGTTCTCTCCGGTGAAATCTTGCCGAATATGTCCATCGCTGTTGTTGGTACCCGTATCGCCTATGTCGGTCCTTTTGTAGAAGGGATGACGGATGAATCCACCAGGATCATCGATGCAAAAGGAAAGTATATGGCACCAGGACTGTTGGACGGGCACTGTCATATCGAAAGCAGCATGCTATCCGTGACGCAATTCGCCAATGCGGTACTGCCCCTCGGAACGACAGGCGGCTTTTTCGACGCACATGAGATCTCGAATGTTCTCGGTCTACCTGGTTTGCGGATCATGCTGGATGAGGCGAGACAAACCCCGATGGCTGCTTACATGCAGGTTGCTTCCTGCGTCCCTTCAACGGATGCTTCTTTTGAAACGGCTGGGGCAGAATTCGGACCAGCGGAGGTCGCGGAAGCATTGAGCTGGGGACCCGATATGATCGCGCTCGGCGAAGTCATGAATTTCCCTGGGGTCGTGTACGGAGACCCGAAAATGATTGGAGAGATTCAAGCGACACTGCGGGCAGGAAAAGTAGTGGATGGTCACTATACATGGCCGTCAAGTGATCCACGTCTGGCTGCTTATGCAGCTGCGGGTGTAACCGGCGACCATGAGTGTGTGACCAGCGAAGATGTCGCACAGCGGGTACGCCTTGGCATGTATGCCAAAATGCGCCGCGGCTCAGCCTGGCACGATGTTGCAGCAACGATCAAGGCACACACCGAACAGGGCATTGACTCCCGCCGGATGATGCTCGTGTCCGATGACCGCATCTGTGATTCGTTGAAAGAAGAAGGACATATGAACTTCATCGTCAGACATGCGATCTCGCAAGGAGTCAAGCCTGTGACTGCCTTTCAGATGGCGACCATTAATACAGCAGAACGATTCGGTGTCGCACGAGATGTAGGCTCGATCGCACCGGGTATCATCGCCGATATCATTTTGCTCGATGGGAATCTGGCTGATGTGAATGTCGTGATGACGATCGCGCGTGGTGAAGTAGTAGCGGAAAACGGTGAAATAACGCTCAAACTTTCTCCGTTCCCTTACCCTGAGTTTGCCATCAACTCTGTGAAAATCAAGGCTGAGCTCACTCCCTCTGACTTCATCATCAAGACCCCCGTTCCGTCCGGGACGATCAAGACGCGCGTCGCAGTTGTCCGGGAAAATCACGTAGAGACGGACGAAGTGTTTGTCGATGTGGCTGTCGCAAATGGCGAGCTACAGATTACGCCTGAGAGCACGCTGTGCAAAATGGCTGTTTTCGAACGCCATGGGAAAACAGGCGGCTCCGGCATCGGGATTGTCGGCAATGTCGGATTTAACCAACCAGCAGCGATTGCCATGACTGTCGCCCATGACTGCCATAACGTGCTTGTCATCGGAAACGACGATGAGCGGATGGCACAAGCAGCCAATGCTGTGATCAGCATGCGAGGTGGTATCGCTGTCGTGACTGGAGACGGCGAAATGGTGGAGCTTCCGCTGCGTTTAGCTGGACTGATGTCGACCGAGCCTTATGAAACAGTTGTGCAGCAGTCCATGGAGATTAGCCAAGCCTTGGTGAAGGCGGGCTGCACGATGAACTACGCCTTTATGACATTGTCTTTGCTTGCTCTGGTCGTCATACCGACGTTGCACATATCGGATACAGGCTTGATTCGCATTTCAGATGCGGGATTTGAGCGAGTATCACTGTTTGTGGAATAACGATGACATCCCCTCTTTTGCAAATGTGCAGGAGAGGGTTTTCTCTTTTCGCTACCCTATTCTTCGACCAACTGAACCACTTTGCATAATTGATAGAAATAGAAAACCCCACGCATTTGTACGAGATTCATCTGATCCAGATAGCACAGCGTTTCCAAAGCGATGTTTCGCGCCTCTTTTACATCCCCTTCATTCATACTCGCAATGGCTTCCTTTAACTCCACAACCGATAAAGAATAAACAGCAGGTCGCAGCGTACGAAGCAGCATGATTTTGCGGATTTGCGAGCGATTGAAAAGACGATAGCCATTTTTCTCATCGCGGGAAGTTGTAATGAGTCCAACCTTTTCCCAGTGGCGGATGGTTGAGCTAGGCAAAGAAGTCATGGTTGCTACTTCTCCAATCGTCATCCATTCGCTGATTCCAGCTTCCTCCACCTTACCTGCTCGGCCGTCTTCAAGCATCGCCAAATTTCGTTCCGCTAACTGCTTATCCCTCTGCAAATTAGCCTGTACCTCATTCACACGCCACAGAGCAGCCTGCAACTGTCTATCCTGGATCAACCGCATCACCTGCGCCGTCACATCCATCCCAAAGCCAGGAGACATGGCTTGAATACAAGTAAAATAAGCGACGTGTTCCTCCGTATACTTCCGGTAGCCGCTCGCTGACCGCTCTACAGGCGGAACCAGCCCATGTGCTTCATAATTTCGCAAGGCGCTCGTGCTCAGCTTCAGCTTACGTGCAATATCAATAGGGCGTATGGCAGACAGCCCCCTTCCCGATTTTCTTCCACAAAGATTAAAGCTTAGTTATAAAGTTACTTCAACCCAAATCTGCTTTATTCCTTTTATTTTGGTGAAACCTTCGAATTAGCACGAATGTTGTAAGATGAATGTGAAAAGTGGAGGGAGGCTCATTAACCCATGCACAGAGCAGAATTCGAACGGCAAGTAACAACACTCATTCAAAAGGGCTATCCTGAAATGGCGGGCATGACAGCAGAAGCGTTCAGGAAAAGTCTGGACCCGCTGCAACCACTGGCAGAAGCTCTTCCCATTCAAGAAGACGAACAGCAGGAGGGCCTTGTACCCTTTGTTCTCGTGGTAAAAGGGGATTGGTTCGACGGAGAAAAAGCGATGCAAGCCATCGAGCGGAAAAAGAAAGCTGGCTTCAGTGTCATGGATGCAGAAGAAATCCGGCGGTTTACACCCATCGAGGGCATTGAGATTCCTACAGGGATGGCTTACTTAATGACCGGAATTGATACTGGAAAAGAAACGCTGAACGTCAATCCGAATGACGCAATGCCCATCCTCTTGGAGCAGCAGCGTTCTCCACTCACGCTGGAGGAAGGGATTGCCCTGATCACTCACTTCCCGGATCAGGTAAAGAAAAACAACGGCTTTTCTCTGCTCGGCTCTCGTTGTGGCGACCGACGTGTAACAGCCATGTGGATCAGCGAAAATAAACCGAAGCTAGGCTGGTGTTGGGCCGGCAATCCACATACGTGGCTCGGTTCAGCTTCCTGCCTAGCTCGTTTGGACGAAAAAAAACCTTGAAGCTTGGCCTTTTTTAGCCATGGAAAAATCCCCTCCAAGTAAAGTGTACCCCCCACCATTAGGTGGGCGGGCTTTTTACACTTTCTACTCAAAGAGGATACTATCAGTAATGCGAGCTTTTATGCTTACATCTATTTATTCTTCAAATTAATTTTAAATACATCACCCGCATTCCCACCAAAAACCATCATCCCGCTTTCAGGCAGTACTACCGAATGCTTGTTACTTGCCTTTGAAAAGTTCACAGTCATTCCATTCTTGTCATAAACGGCGAATCCGCCGCTTTCCGGAGTCTCAACGTTCATGACTCGGTTGGCTGATTTTGCATCGATTTTATACCATCTAGCCTGACCATCCGATGGTATGATGCATAATGAATCTTTCCCATCATTAAAGGTTGGAATAGCATCTTCACTGATATAGGATAATCCATTGATCTTTACATACTCTTTTTGATTCTTATGATAGAAATTCAAATCAAAAGCGTCTCTTCCGGCAAAAGCAGGAATCTGAATTACATTTACTGCATTATTCTTGTCAACAATTTTAGTGCCTGAAGCGTATCCATGGCTGATATCAACGGATATCGTTTTGGTCACAAGCGCATTGTTTAGATACATCACTGAAGTGATCTTTTCATCTAAAGCGTAGTATTTTTTTCCATCCCTATTTTCCCATACCGTTTTCATTGACTGTTTTAGTGGATTGGAAGCTAACTTTTGAAATTCATAGGATACCGAAAACGATTGACTTAATCCTGGATTATTGATATAAGCGTTAAGTTTTAAATAGGTTTTTCCATTCTTCGCTCGGTCAAAGCTTATCGTTGCATTTCCATCGTTGTTTATGAACTGTCCATTGCCGGTATATACATATTTTTGCGGCGGTAACCCTTCAAATGCTAGATCAGGTGAATGAATCTCCCCGTTCTTTATCTCCAGTTTTACCGTTTTACCTACACTACCGTATAACCCAGAGTATGCAAGCATATCGGATGGCATGTCCACTTTCACTGGAGGTTCAAATGTTCTTTCAGGTAGAATTTCTTTAATGGTGCCTTTGGCTCTTAGATATTCCAATAAAATATTTGATGCAGCTAAACTATTATAGTTACTACTGCCTCCCGATGAAAGCACAGCAATCGTAATATCATGTTCGGGTAAGGTCACCAAAGCAGCGTGATACATAATCGTATCTCCACCTTTAAATAATGCTGTTATTCCGTAATCACTAAATGGTGCTAAACGGACAGCATCCCAACCAAGACCATAGTTAATCGAGTTTGTCTCTTCAGGAACCCACACGCCTTTTCTATACTCATGACTTTGCATAGCCTTTACTGACTTCTCAGATAAAATATCCGTTCGATTCCCGATTAATACTTCAACGAATTCAGTTACTTCTTCAGCCGTGGAGTAAAGGCCTCCTGTCCCTAAGAGATTGGTATTCTCAACGGGTAAAGCTCGATCCAACCCAGAAAAATAAGTTTTTGCGAGCCTATCTCTATCAAATGAATCAAGTGGTGTTTTGGTAGAGGTCAATTGAAGAGGATCAGAAATATAGGTTTCAAGAAATTCGCTATAACGTAAACCGCTCACTCGTTCAATCAATATTTCAAGCAGCTGAAAACCATCATTGCAATATACCGAAAACTCGCCGGGGGTTGACTTTAAGCTTTCTGATTGTAATCTTACCAATAATTCATCATGATTTTTCGTATCATTATCTTCAAATAAGAAACTATTCCCATATTGACTACCGTAAATTCCTGAAGAATGATTCATCAACATACGTGGCGTAATCTCTTTATATCGTTTATCTGCCATTTTGAAGTCCTTGATATACGTGGTTAGCGGCTTATCAATATCAATTTTTTTAGAATCAGCCAGCATCATCGTTGCAGCAGTCACGTACATTTTACTTACCGAGCCGATTCCAAACATTGTGTCTTCGGTGATCGGACTCTTGGTCTCTTTATCGTATACACCAGCACTGCCTGATAAAACAATGGATCCATGATCCCTAATTGCATACTGCAATCCACTAGCACCATATTCGGATACGATCTTCGAAGCCTGCTCCTGTGCCTTTTCTTTAACAGTATCAGGATTCGTTAGAGCAAAAGCAGGGGTGACCGGTATTGCAATAAGAATAGCGGTCATGAATACAGAAACCACCTTCTTCATTGTTAATTCCTCCTCGTGATTGGCTGAAATGATCATACAAGGAAAAAGTCTGCTAGAATAAAAATGACCCTGAAACGAAAAAAACAATCCCTAAACAACATGTTGTCTAAGGATTGTTGATTTAATATGGAAGTACGACCATATTATTAAATTCTTTATGTTTCGTTTCAATGGTCATATGACCACCGTACTTTTCACAGATTCTAGTTATGTTTGTTAATCCGATACCATGAAATTCCGCGTTTGATTTTTGGCTGTGCAAATAGGCAACTTCATTCTCCATATGATTCAAGATGTGAATGAGAAGGGTAGACTCGGTAGAATATATTTTGATTAGAATGTACCTATCTTCTGCGATTTTTACTCGTTTAGAAGCTTCCATTGCGTTATCTAGCATATTTCCTAGAGCTACACATAAGTCATAACGGTCAATATTAACTTCCTGTGAATATAAGTTGATCTTCGTATCTATTCTTATGCCATTGGCTTGTCCAATATTAAGCGTGTTTGTGACAAGGGCATCTATAACCAAATTCCCCGTATTAACGCGATGATAGGCTCCTTCGACTTTATTTAATGTAGTCTTGATATGTTCCATTGCCGCTTCTAACTCATTTCGCTTAATACATTCTTCGATGTACAAAAGCTGTTGGTTCGTATCATGAATGATTCGTTTAATCGATTTGAAGCTGTGAACTGTTTTTTCGTAATTCGCATCTTGATAGTCCATTTGGTGTTGCAATTGCGAATTCTCATGCATAAATTGAAATTTATCAACGATATTATCAAAAATATAGAAAAGAATAACGTTTAAGAGAAGAAATCCAATGACGGAAATGAAAGAATAAACGTCCTTATAAGTTAGAATACTCAGCTGGTATATACTTACGACAGGAATAACCAAGAATAATGCGTAGTAACGATTATCCAAAGAGAAACTTCTACGTTTTGCAAATAGTCGTATGATCTGAATGATCGCAAACATGATCATGGAACTGAGTAAAATAACTTTCGTATTGGCTATTTGATCTTGTTCATTTATAGAGTTAACGCTAAAGTCTACTGAATCTAGGGAATAAAATAAATATAGCGATATAAAATTAGAGAGAGATACTAAAACACAGTAAAGTATAGAAAAAGTAAACTTCGTTTTAAATTCTACTGTATAAGATTGCGCAAAACTAAATATCACAAGAAGAGATAGCATCGAAGATAAAATAAGAGAGGTTGGTATAACTAGATATAGGTAATCGAGCAACCCAAAGATAATGAAGTAAATAAATCGGTTTCGTTTTTTAGCTGATTTATCAAATACCGAATTGAAGAAAAAATTAACTTGCACACCCATCAGAAGTATAATGCAAAAGACAATCAAATTATTTTGAATCATATCAATCGACCTTCATAATCATAAATTTGGTGTAAGTATCTTTGACCTCTTTCATTTTAGAACGCCCTATAGGCAATTCCTTCCCATTGGACATGAGAACCACTCCGCTAGCAAATTTCTTCACATGAAGCAGATTAATAATAATGGAACGATGGATTTGTATGAAGTTACAGTCCTTTAAGGCCAGAGCATAATCAGAAATGATGCCTTTGCTTTCATAGGTTTGATTCGTGGTCGTAAAATGCAGCTTGCTTTTTATGGTTAAGCTTTTGGCAGCTTCAATACTAATAAGTTCATCGTATTTTAATACGACTTCTTCATAGCCTGACTTGATGACCATATACTTTTTATCAAGTGCTTGAAAGTATTGGTGTAGCTTGATGATTTTCTCCTCCAAGATCGAAGGTGAAATGGGTTTTATCAAGTACTGATATGTCATGACGTCAAAACTTTCCACCATATATTTTGGGTAACTTGTCAGAAAAATAATTTGTTCATCCAGGTTATTTAACCCTCTTATTGTTCGGGCTGTTTGAATTCCGTTCATTCCACCCATTTCAATGTCCAAAATTAAAATATGGAATGGAGTTTCTTGGCGCTCATAATAAGATACCAACTGCTCTCCCGAGACGAATGATTCGATTACAAATTCAATATTTGTCTTTATCGACAATGTTAGTAGAATGCTTTTAACAAACTCTCTGTGTTTCTCCTCATCATCGCAAATAGCCACTCTATACATAAATGTTGTACCCTCGTTCCATTACCTTTATTTTAAAGTTCTCTCATAAACATGATACAACCTTTGGACTTTATCTAGATAGCTTTTGGATGAAACGCAAATTTGAATCCCTTAAATCACAATTACGCACATGGCACTTGTGAATGGAAAATCAATGTCTGTTGCTGATGTAGTCTTTGTAACCAACAATTTTACGTTCTAGCATACCATCCACATCGATTAAAGTTTTTATTTGTTGCTCAATATAGTGTTTATGATCTTCTAAAAGACTCAATCGAGCTGAGGCAGTATGTTCTCCCTCTAAAAATAGGGAAGCGTACTTCTTGATTTTCGAGATAGGCATTTGCGTTTCTTTTAACTTGATCACAAATTGCAGCCATTGAATATGCGAATCGCTATATCGCCTGTCACCGCTTTCATCGCGATCCGGAATCATTATTTTTTCCTTTTCATAATACCGCAGCGTATGTGTGCTTATCCCTAATAGATGTGCCACTTCACCAATCTTGCGCATGAGAAACCTCCGAATAGTTTTTACACCCTTGACTTAGAGTTTACTCTAATCTGTATACTCAATGAAACATTCCATCTCAATGGAAGCTATTGAATAAATTCAGGAGGGATATACATGAATTATACGGTCATTACGGGAGCAAGTTCAGGAATTGGTTTTGAAACCGCTCTGGCATTTGCTGCTCGTGGAAAAAACTTAATTTTAGCAGCTCGTCGAACGGAGGAATTAGAAAAGCTCCAATCAAAAGTGGCTGAAATCAACGCAAAATTGGATGTAATCATTCGGACAGTTGACTTAAGTGTGCGCGCAAATGTTCATGACTTTTACGACAGTCTAAAGGATTATGAGATTGAGACCTGGATTAACAATGCAGGGTTTGGAAACTTTGCTTCTGTCGGGGAACAAGATTTGAATAAAATTGAGTCCATGCTTCACTTGAATATTGAAGCACTAACGATTCTATCTTCTCGTTATGCTCGTGACTATGCACATGTGAATGGAACGCAAATCATCAATATTTCTTCAGGCGGAGGTTACAGAATCATCGCTAACGCCGTGACCTATTGCGCGACGAAGTTCTATGTTAGTGCCTTTACGGAAGGTCTGGCACAAGAATTGAGGGAGAACGGAGCAGCCATGCAAGCAAAAGTATTGGCACCTGCTGCAACAGAGACCGAGTTTGCGAAGCGTTCCCTTGATATGGATCACTTTGAATATGCTGGTGTAGTTCCTAAGTTCCATACAGCTAAACAAATGGCCGGTTTCTTGCTCGATTTATATGACAGTGAGAAGGTCGTTGGAATCGTGAATGGAGCAACATATGAGTTCGAGCTAAGAGATCCAATCTTCACGTATGTACCGAGGCCAAGCAATTAGTTTTTGTCACTCCGAGACGTTTTTTGCATAAAAAAGAGGATGAGCAAGTCTCATCCTCTTTTTTGTGATTACACCATCACTTTGCAAATATCGTTCGTAAACTCAACCGGGTCTTGAATCGGCAAGCCTTCGATCAAGAGAGCCTGATTGTACAGAAGTGCCGTATACAAATTGACCTTTTCCTTGTCTGTGTCAAATGCACCCTTCAATGACTGGAACACCGCATGGTTCACATTAATCTCCAGTACCTTATCTGCCTTCACACTCGGATTGTTTGGCATCGCATTCAGGATTTTTTCCATTTCAATCGTCACTTCACCCTCTGTCGACAAGCAGACAGGGTGTGACTTCAAGCGCTTGGAAGCTTTTACAGCTTTGACTTTTCCTTCGAGCAGCGATGCCATATAGTCGAACAGCTCTTTGTTGTTCTCGTTTTCGGCTTCGGCTGCTTTTTCTTCTTCGCCCGGTTCGATTCCCAAATCCCCGCTCGATACGGATTTGAATTCCTTTTCCTTGTAGTTCATCATCATTTTGATTGCGAACTCATCGACGTCATCTGTGAAGTACAGGATTTCGTAGCCTTTCTCGGATACGAGCTCTGTTTGCGGCAGTTTCTCGATTCGCTCGATCGACTCGCCGGACGCGTAGTAGATGTACTTTTGATCTTCTGGCATTCTCTCTACATACTCTTGTAGCGTCACCAGCTTTTTCTCTTTGGAAGAGTAGAACATCAGCAGGTCTTGCAATGTTTCTTTATGCGTTCCGTAGTCGCTGTACATGCCGTACTTCAACTGTCTGCCAAATGACTTGTAGAACAGCTCGTATTTTTCCCGCTCTGTTTTCAGCAAGCTTTGGAGCTGGCTTTTGATTTTGCTCGTGATGTTTTTCGCAATCAGCTTCAATTGACGGTCATGCTGGAGCATCTCACGAGAAATGTTGAGAGACAGGCTTTCGGAGTCAACCATCCCTTTAACAAAGCTGAAGTAGTCTGGAAGCAGGTCCGCGCATTTGTTCATGATCAGTACGCCGTTCGCATACAGCTCCAAACCTTTTTCGTACTCCTTCGAGTAGTAATCAAATGGCATGCTCTCCGGGATGTACAAAATCGCCTGATAAACAACGGCTCCATCTGCATTAATGTGGATGTGTCCTAGCGGCTTGTCGAAGCCGTAATGCTTGCTCGCATAGAATTGCTCGTAATCCTCTGTCGTCAGCTCGCTTTTATTTTTGCGCCAAATCGGAACCATGCTGTTCACGATTTGTTCTTCCGTCACTTGTTCGTACTCGTTTTCGCTGCCCTCTTTTGGCTTATGCTGGGTAATGTCCATTTTGATCGGGTAACGAATGAAGTCGGAGTACTTTTTGATAATCGCTTTTAAACGGTACTCTTCCAAAAACTCGTCGTAGTTCTCTTCTTCTGTATTCTCCTTGATTTCGAGAATGATTTCGGTCCCGACCAAATCTTTGTGATAAGGCTCGATCGTGTAGCCATCCGCACCGCTGGACTCCCATTTGTACCCCGTGTCGCTGCCCAGTGCTTTACTGATGACCGTAACCTTGTCGGCAACCATGAAGGCCGAGTAGAAGCCTACGCCGAATTGACCGATAATGTTGTAGCCATCCTTTGCGTCGTTTTCTTTTTTGAACGCCAACGAACCGCTCTTCGCAATGACACCCAGATTATTTTCCAGTTCATCCTGCGTCATGCCGATCCCGGTATCTGTCAGGGTCAACGTTCTGGTATCTTTGTTAACCGCTATTTTGATAAAATAGTTCTCTTTATCAAACACCAATTGATCATCGACGAGCGATTTGTAGTAAATTTTGTCAATCGCGTCACTGGAATTAGAGATCAATTCGCGCAAAAAGATTTCCTTTTGTGTGTAAATTGAATGGATCATCATTTCCAACAGACGTGTAGATTCTGCTTGAAACTGCTTTTTTTCCATGAAAAAATACCCACCCTTCCGGACTTCTTATGTATTCCTTTTTCAATATTAGCACTCTCACCTCGTGAGTGCTATTTACTATTTTTATAACAGCCTTAGATTTTTCTGTCAATATGAACCTGCCAGTCTGTGCGTCCATCTGTGACGAGGTGCCGCCCCTCCTACCGTTACGAACCACAAAAGCGAAGAAGAAACCCTCGGGTCAATTGCCCAAGGGTCTCCTTTACTTGCTACTTAGTTATTTCACTGGAATATAGCCCGTTTTTTCTACTAATTCTTGTCCCTGCGGAGACAAAATCCATTCGATCAGTTTCTCTGCATTCGGATTGTCCGTCCCTGCTGTCACTGCGTAAAACTCCGCCGCAAACGGATACGCTCTGTTTTTTATCGTTTCCTTATTAGGCTTAACCCCATCAATTGCGAGTAGACGAATGTTTCCGTTTTGCACCATCTCCGTGGCATAAAACAAGAACGAGTAACCGATGGCATTCGAATAATTTTTGTAGTTGGCTGTTTGCTCGATGATTTCACCCATTCCTGTTACCACGTCTTCTTGTGGTGCTTTCATGAGCTCTTTACCCCCCATGATCTTCTTGAGCATCGTCTGACTTCCGCTATTTTCAGGACGCTGAAAGGATCGAATAAACTCATACCCGCCCCCGACTTGATCCCAGGAATTGATGTCTCCCGCATAAATGTCCTGAATCTGCTGGGTAGTGAGTCCCTGAACAGAATTCTCTGCATGGACAAAAAAGACAAAAGCTTCCTTTCCAATCGGAGTCAGCTTAAGCTCTACGCCTTTTTCTTTGGCTGCTAGGAGCTGTTCCTCGGAAGGAGCTGCCGCAAAGATGACATCGACTTTGCCATCCAGTAAATTTTCGTACGCTTTTGGCGTTTTGCTTACCATGACTTCGCTGTCGGCAAGGTCGTAATCCTTCTTGGGATAAACAGCCTGCACAAAGGAAGCGTAAAGAGGATACAAGGCGGTCGCCCCATCTATTTTGGGCAAATCAGACTGTAATGACAGTGTCGCAGGTTGATCAAGCTTTTTAATTTTGGAGCCTGTACGAAACGGTTTATATTGTTCCAGATCGACCTCGGCCTCACTGACAATAGGAATGCTATTATGGTAATAGCTGCTGATCTCATATCCTGCAACTGGCAGCGTACAAAAGAGAAAATAGACAAAGAGGGCTCTGTTCCATAACCGACTCTTTTGCGGGGCGAACATTTGCCCGATGATGTAAATGATAAAAACGACTGTCGTGACAGCGACAAGTAGGGAATAAACTCTTCCCTGTGCGTTCAAGGCAGTCATTACCATCGCCACGACTCCGATCACAGTAATGATCGCACCCAAAACGATACAGCCGAAGACTTTTCCTACCATTTCTTTATTCATTCCTTCTCCTCCCAGTTCTCCTACCGTTATTATAAATGATTGGAAGAGATTAGGAAGGAGAAGCATACCAAACGAGCCAATTCACTCGACACCTAACCATTCCTTATAGTTTGTTGCCCATTTTTGCAAATCATTAATGAACAGACTGGCGTGATAGCCATCACAAACTGCATGATGGACCTGCAAAGAAACAGGCAATAACGTTTTGCCTTCTTGCTCGAAATACTTTCCGCTCGTAATGATCGGCAGCAAATATCGCCCATCTCCCGAAATATTCAGATTAAACCCACTAAAGCTAACCCAGGGAATACACGAGACAGGGAACGTATAAGGCGGTTCCAACTCTTTTGCCACAAGACCTTTGTTGTCCCCGTACTGTTTCATATCCGCTACATAATTTTGATAAAACACAGGGAACTCGTCTGCGAATTCCGTCCACATCGTAGAAAAAGTTTGATCGTCCTGGTGAAAAAAAGTATAGCTGGGTATCATGCTCTCCCAATAGCCCAACTCGCCATCCGCATGAAAGGAAGTCCGAAATTCACGGTGTGCATTGACAACGTTTGTGACCATATACAGAAAAGCCGGGTACAGCTTCATCCCCTTTTGCCGTAGAGCGGGCAGCAATTCCGTTATATCCATGTTGGCAGTCATGCTGAAGGTGCAATTCACTCGGTTTAGATAATGCTCGAAATAAGACCTTCTGCTCCAATTATCTAGATCGATTCGCTGAAACTTCATTGGATATCCCTCCTAAAATCGAAAACATTATGATTTTAGGAGGTGATTTTGCGTGTCCTTTTCATAACACCATCCCCTTCTCCAATCCTGCCTTACCCTTCCAGCATACCATTTGTATCTCTTCCTGACATCAGCCTGTGTATAGCCGAAATGTTTATGTAGAAATAGGGTAGGGAAAAGGAAAGGGATGGTAAAGGAGGAACATGATGAAAAATATGATTTTATGCGTAGCTCTTTTCGTTTCTATTCTTTTTTCAACTCTCGCTCCTGTACAAGCCAGTCAGTTCAGCGATATCCCGAATGGACATTGGGCTCGGGAATCAGTTGATTTTATGGTGAAAAAAGGTGTATTAAGTGGTTATTCCAATGGGGCCTTCAGGCCGAATGAGGCGATTGATAGAGCTGAGCTCACTGTTATGGTTCATAAGCTGTTTAATAAGCTTCGTCCGAATCTTAACCCAGAACTGAAAGTACTCAGGTTTAAAGATGTCCCAGAAAACCATTGGGCCTATCAACCATTGATGGAAATGTACGATAGAGACTCCTATGGGGTTGTACAAGAGAAAGAGGATATATTATTCATCTATCCCGAAAAAAAGGTAACACGTTGGGAAGTGATATACATCTTTTATACATTTTTCGAACAAGAAATGAATAAAATGTCTGACGATCAAATCTTTTTAACACTAACTAAAATTGACGACATTACCGTACAACCTTTTGAAGCAGATGATTATGATGATTACTCGATTTACTATGGTCACCAGGACACTGGTGAAATAACTTTTCCCGATGGCAACATCGACGGAATAAAAGCTCATTCGCTTGCATGGTTGGTGGGCAACGACATTATGAGTACGTGGGAAAACCAATTGGAAATACACGATCCACTCACACGTGCGGAGGCAGTGGTGATGCTGCACCGTACTTACAACGTCTTAGTAGCGAACGGTTCTCTCTCAACTTATACGAGTAAATAATCTGCGCCCACACTCTCATTTTGAAAAAGGAGTCCTCCTATTTGGAAGGCTCCTTTTTCAGCAATTGCACTTTTACTCCATCTGCATTTTGCTCATATCCATATACAAGCAGATTTCAGCGAAGACCATCCAAATCAGCGAACCCACTCCATACATTCCCGGACAGTACCGCTCATTCAAGAGGCAAAGTTATTTTAAATAGAGTCGTATACCGTTGATTTCTTTCCAAATGAATGGTCCCCTGATGTAACGTTATAATTTTTTTACAAATGGCTAGACCGAGTCCGGTGCTATCTTTCACAGGATTGCTCCCTTTTATGAACTCTTCAAAAATGTGTTCCCTAACATCCTTTTGAACACCTGTACCGTTATCACCCAACCACAGAACAACGCCGGTCTCTATTTTCTCGCATGAAACGAATAGCTGCGTTCCCGGCGGATTATGTTTTAGCGAGTTACCGATCAAATTCGTAATAACGCGGTTCATATGCATTTTGTCGAACATGACAAACAGCGGCTCCTCTGGAATTTTCACTTCCAACTGAAATCCCCTATCTTCTATTTCCGGATAAAATTCCGCAACAAGCTGCATAAACCACTTACTAATATTGACCTTTTCTTGATCCAGTCTCACGTGCTGGTCTTCTAACTTTGCCAGTTCGAACAAATTTTGAATCAAATGGGCCATATAAGACGATTTGTCGTTAATATATTGAACATACTGACGCCTTTGCTCTTCTTCTAGCTCCGGCCTATCCAGCAACAACTGAGAATACCCGAATACAGAGGTAATCGGTGTTTTCAGATCATGAGACAAATGCAACAGCATGTTTCTTTTGTTGTTCGCTACCGCTTCTTTCTCTGCAGAGGTCTGTTGTAGTCGTTCTGCCATTCCGTTAAATGCTTCTCGGATTTCTGCAAATTCCATTTCAGCCGAAAATGTAAGCCTCTTCTGATAATTGAAGCCTTCCATCTCTTTAATGCCCTCTACAATTTGCCGGAGAGGCTTCTTCATCTTCAAGACGGAGTACCGGGTGTAGAAATAAAGGGCGATGAACAACAGAACGACAAACAGCGCTATTAAGATTACAAACGTCAATGATATAATTTCCGACCGCTCAGGAAATTTCCATAACAGAACATAGGTCTCACCCTCTGGCCCTTGCACTTGAAAGGCATGGTAGAAAATTGAATCATCATTTCGCAGTATGTCCACTTTAGCGTACAGCATTCCATCGCTATATGTCATGATATTGTCTTCCTTGTTGCCTTTTACATAGATGACTGTCCCCGATTCATCCACGATCTCGAACCAGCCGCCGTACTCGTCTAACAACCGACCATCAATCTTTTCAAAAGGGTACTGGTATATTTTACTGACATCCACTTGGGTCAAATCGGGCGTTTTATTAAAAAAGTTGTCCATCAACAGGTCTGTCCCCAAAAGAGCAACCATAATCACACATGAGAACAAACCGCTTATCACAACATAATGCCGAAAAAACAGTTGTTTTAA